>DASTKY010000001.1:0-4872 GCA_035715495.1 Gaiella sp.
AGCAGGTCGTCGTGCCCGCCGTCGCCGCGCTCCCCGTCACCGCGGGCCAGCGGCTCGGCACGCTGGTCGTCCGGGACGGCACCCGGGTCGTCGCCCGTTCGCCGCTCGTCGCGGGGGAGGGGCGCGCCGAGCCCGGCCCGCTCGCCAAGGCGGGCTGGCTCGCCCGGCGCAGCGGCCACAATCTGGTGGGACTCCTCACGCCGTGATCGTCACCGTCACCCTCAACGCCGCGCTCGACCGCTCCCTCACGGTGCCGACGCTCCAGCTCGGCCAGCGCCACCGCGCGAGCGAGGTCCTGACCCTCGCGGGCGGGAAGGGGATCAACGTCGCGCGCGCGCTCAAGCGGCTCGACGTCCCGGTCGTCGCGACGGGGCTCGCGGGCGGGCGCACGGGCACCCGCATCGTCGAGGAGCTGACGGGCGAGGCGATCCTCAACGACTTCGTGCGCATCCGCGACGACTCCCGCACCTCGACGCTCGTCGTCGACCCCACGTCCGGCCGTCAGACCGAGATCAACGAGTGGGGCCCGAAGGTGAACGAGACCGAGCTCGGGATGCTGATGGACAAGCTCCGCTACCTCTCCCGCGGCGCCGAGGCGGTCGTCTTCGCCGGCTCGCTCCCCCGCGGCGTCGCCGACACGTTCTACGGCGAGGCGGCGCGCGACCTGGGCCGCCGCGGGATCCGGGTCGCGCTGGACACCGAGGGCGAGCCGCTCCGCCACGGGCTCGAAGCCGAGCCGTGGCTCGTCTCGCCGAACCAGCACGAGGCCGAGCAGCTCGTCGGGCAGGAGCTCTTCGACGACGAGGACTTCCTCATGGCGCTCGACTCGATCGCCGAGCTGGGCGCGCGCAACGTCCACATCACGCTCGAGGACGGCTGCTTCGCACTCGTCCGCGAGGAGCGCCAGACCCGCCGCTACCGCGCCGTCGTGCCGATGCTCGAGCCGGTCTCCGTCGTCGGCGCCGGCGACGCGCTGCTCGCGCAGTGGCTGACCTCGGTGCTCGACGGCGTCTCCGCCGAGGACGCGCTCCGCCTCGCCGCGGCCGCGGGGGCGGCGTCCGTGCTCGAGGTCGGTGCGGGCCGCTTCGATCCCGCCGAGGCCCGCCGTCTCGCCTCCGCCGTCGAGATCCACCAGCTCGAAGCGGTGTCCTGAGCGACGTCCGTCTCGCCTGACGACGCGGTTCCCATGACGGTCTTGCGGCGGCGAAGCCGACGCCTTCAGGGATGTGCCCGCCCGTAGGCGGGATCGAGGCGCGGGATTCGCCTCTGCGGAATCCCGCTTGCCGAACGAGATCCGGGCCGGTTGGTAGGCTCGCCTTCTTGACGGGCCGCGAGGACAAGTTCGCGAAGGAGGGCCTCACCTTCGACGACGTCCTGCTCGTCCCGGCCGAGTCGTCCGTCCTCCCGAACGACGTCGTCACCGCAAGCCGGCTGACCCGCACGATCGCGCTCGAGATCCCGATCGTCTCCGCGGCGATGGACACCGTCACGGAGGCGCGCATGGGGATCGCGCTCGCGCGGCTCGGCGGCATCGGCGTGCTCCACCGCAACCTCTCGATCGCCGACCAGGTGGGCGAGGTCGACAAGGTGAAGCGCTCCGAGGCGGGGATGATCGTCGAGCCGGTGACGCTCCCGCCCGACGCGCTCGTCGGCGACGCGCTCGACCTGATGTCCCGCTACCGCGTCTCCGGGATCCCGGTCGTCGACCGCGACGACCGGCTGGTCGGGATCCTCACGAACCGCGACCTCCGCTTCGGCGTCCCCTCGACCATGCGCGTCGAGGAGGCGATGACGCGCGAGAACCTCGTCACGGCGCCCGTCGGCACCACCCTCGAGGAGGCGCAGGCCATCCTCGGCCGCCACCGGATCGAGAAGCTGCCGATCGTCGACATGGAGGGCCGCCTCAAGGGCCTCATCACCGTCAAGGACATCTCGAAGCGCGAGGCGTACCCGCTCGCGACGAAGGACGAGCGGGGCCGCCTGCGGGTCGCCGCCGCCGTCGGCGTCGGGACGGACGCGCTCGAGCGCGCCGCGGCGCTGGTCGAGGCCGAGGTCGACGCCCTCGTCGTCGACACGGCGCACGGGCACTCGCAGGGCGTCCTCGACGTCGTCCGCCGCGTCAAGGACGCGCACGACGTCCAGGTGATCGCCGGGAACATCTCCACGGCCGAGGCGGCCGAGGCGCTCGTCGACGCCGGCGCCGACGCGCTCAAGGTCGGCCAGGGGCCGGGGTCGATCTGCACGACCCGGGTCGTCGCCGGCGTGGGCGTGCCGCAGGTCACGGCGGTGTGGGACATCGCGATGCTCGCGAGCGACCACGGCGTGCCCGTGATCGCCGACGGCGGCATCACCTCCTCCGGCGACGTCGCCAAGGCGATCGGCGCGGGGGCGGACACCGTGATGCTCGGCTCGATGCTCGCGGGCACCGACGAGGCGCCCGGCGCGGTGATCGTCGTCCAGGGGGAGCGGTTCAAGGAGTACCGCGGGATGGGCTCGCTCGGCGCGATGAAGGCCCGCTCGTTCTCGAAGGACCGCTACTTCCAGGGCGACGTCGAGGACGTCGCGGAGCTGATCCCCGAGGGGATCGAGGGCCGCGTGCCCTACAAGGGCCCCCTCGGCCCGATCGTCCACCAGCTCGTCGGCGGCCTCCGCCAGGCGATGGGCTACTGCGGCGCCGCCACGATCGAGGCGCTGCAGGACGCGCGCTTCGTGCGGATCACCGGCGCGGGGCTCCGCGAGAGCCACCCGCACGACGTGACGATCACGAAGGAAGCGCCCAATTACCGCCGAGGCTGAGGTCGTCCAGTTTCCCGCGCCCGAGCCCGGGCCGGAGGACCGCCCGGTGCTCGTCCTCGACTTCGGCGGCCAGTACAGCCAGCTGATCGCCCGCCGCGTCCGCGAGGCGCGCGTCTACTCCGAGCTCGTCTCGCACCGTCTCGGCCCTGACGAGATCCTCGCGCGGAACCCGATCGCGCTCGTGCTCTCCGGCGGCCCCGCCTCGGTCTTCGCCGACGGCGCGCCGCTCGCCGACCCGGCGATCTTCGAGCTGGGCATCCCGACGCTGGGCATCTGCTACGGCATGCAGCTCCTCGCGCGCGAGCTGGGCGGCGCCGTCGAGTCGAACGACGTCTCCGAGTACGGCAAGGCCGAGGTCGAGCTCGAGGGCGACGCGGCCCTCTTCCAGGACCTCGCGCCCGAGCAGGTCGTGTGGATGAGCCACCGCGACTCGGTCGTCGCGGCCCCGCCTGGGGCGCGCGTCACCGCGTCCTCGCCCACCACCCCGATCGCCGCCTTCGAGGATCCGGAGCGCGCTCTCTACGCCGTCCAGTTCCACCCGGAGGTCGTGCACACCCCGCAGGGGCAGCACATCCTCGAGACGTTCCTCCACGACGTCGCCGGCGCGCCGCCGGCGTGGACGCCGGCCGCGGTGATCGAGGAGCAGGTCGAGCGGATCCGCGCGCAGGTCGGCTCCGAGCGGGTGATCTGCGGCCTCTCGGGCGGGGTCGACTCCGCGGTCGCGGCGCTCCTCGTGCACAAGGCGGTGGGCGACCAGCTCACCTGCGTCTTCGTCGACCACGGGCTCCTCCGGGAGAACGAGGCGGCGCAGGTGGTGGAGACCTTCGGCGGGCACTTCCACGTGCCCCTCGTCCACGTCGACGCCCGCGAGCGCTTCCTCGCGCGGCTCGCCGGGGTGACCGAGCCCGAGGACAAGCGGAAGATCGTCGGCGAGGAGTTCATCCGCGTCTTCGAGGACGAGGCCCGCCGCCTCGGAGACGTGCGGTTCCTCGTCCAGGGAACGCTCTACTCCGACGTGATCGAGTCCGGCGGCGAGGTCGGCGTCGCCGCGAAGATCAAGTCCCACCACAACGTCGGCGGTCTCCCGGCGGACATGCGGATGGAGCTCGTGGAGCCGCTGCGCTCGCTCTTCAAGGACGAGGTGCGGCGCGTCGGGGAGCAGCTCGGCCTGCCCGAGCGGATGGTCTGGCGTCACCCCTTCCCGGGGCCGGGCCTCGCGATCCGGATCATCGGCGACGTGACGGAGGAGCGGCTCGCGATCCTGCGGGCGGCGGACGCCGTGCTCCTCGAGGAGGTTCGGCGGGCCGGCCTCTACCGCGAGCTCTGGCAGTGCTTCGCGGTGCTGCCCGCGATCCGCTCGGTGGGCGTCCAGGGGGACGAGCGCACGTACGCGTACCCGATCGTGATCCGCGCCGTCAGCTCCGAGGACGCGATGACCGCCGACTGGGCGCGCCTGCCGTACGAGCTCCTCGACACCATCTCGAGTCGGATCGTCAACGAGGTCCCAGGCGTCAACCGGGTCGCGCTCGACCTCTCCTCCAAGCCGCCCGCGACGATCGAGTGGGAGTAGGGATCCCGGCGGGCCGGGACCCCTCCCGCCCGGCCGGCCTCACGTCGTCGCCCGGTACGCCAGGTACGCGACGCCGTTCGAGTACGACTCGGCCGTGGACAGCTCGAACGTGAGCGGCGGCGCGCCGTCCGGGAAGAGGCGCGGGCCCTCGCCCCGGGTCAGCGGGTACACGAACAGGTGCAGCTCGTCGACGAGCCCGTCCGCGAGCATCGCCCGCACGAGCCTGCCGCTCCCGCTCACGTAGAGGTCGCCCTCCGCCTCGTCCTTGAGCCGCCGGATCGTCGCCGGGTCGTACGGCCCGACGACCTCCGAGTTCCGCCAGGTCGCGTCCGTGAGCGTCCCCGAGACGACGTACTTGGTCGTGTCGTTGAAGAACGGCGCGCCCGGATCGTCCTCGACCGTCCGCGTCGACCACGCCGGCTCGAACATCTCGTAGGTCGTGCGCCCGAGCAGGATCCCGCCCGAGCCTCCCGTCACCGCGGCCAGGACATCTCCCATCTTCGGAT
>DASTKY010000002.1:0-3132 GCA_035715495.1 Gaiella sp.
CGGGAGGTGAAGTCTGCGACGTTCGTCCACGCCTGCTTCGGCTCGACGGCGAGCCCGCCGAACTCGCGGAGGCGGCGCACGAGGGGGGCGTCGACGACGACGTCCGCGGGCGGAGAGTTGCCGACGATCTCGACCGTCGCGTCCGCCGGCACGAGCGAGCGGACGAGCTCCTCGGCCTCCTCCGGGGAGCGGTCGGGCGGATATCGGAGGTTGAGCGTGGCGACCGCGCGATCGGGGATGACGTTGTCCGCGGTGCCCGCCTCGAGGCGCGTCACCGAGACGACCTCGTAGAACGGGAGGCCGTCGACGATCGCCTCACGGCGCTCACGCCGACCGATCTCGGCGAGACCGTCGACCGCGCGGTGGACGGCGTTGTCGGCGAGCCACGGCCGCGCCGAGTGCCCGGCCACGCCGTGGAACGAGACGCGGGCCGAGAGGTTGCCGACGCAGCCGGCCTGGATCGTCAGGTCCGTCGGCTCGAGCAGGATCGCCAGGTCGGCCTCGTGCACGAGCGGCGTCGTGTCGAAGAGCGCGGGGAGGGGGTTGTCCTGCGGCGGGAGCTCCTCGCGGCCGAAGAGGAGGAGCCCGACGTCGACCGGCCCGGGATCGACCGCGGCGAGATCGCGCACGAGCTCGAGCGCGACGGCGACACCGCCCTTCATGTCGCTCGCGCCGCAGCCGTGCACCGCCCCGTCGGCGATGCGGCCGGGGAGGTTGCCCTGAGCCGGGACCGTGTCGTAGTGGCCGGCGAGGACGAGCAAGGGGGCTCCGTCCCGGCGCTCCCGTGCCCACAGGAACGCCTCGTCGCCCTCGAAGACCGGCGTGTACGCGGGCGGCACGAGCGACCGGAGGCGCTCGCGGATCTCCGCCTCGTTCCGACTCTCCGAGGGAATGTCCACGAGCTCGAGCGTCCGTGCCGCGAGACGTTCGCTCAGCGTGGCCACGCGGCGAGACTACCGGCGGTCACGGGGGCATACTTCCGCAGATGGCAGGCGGGGGCACGGAGACTCGGGCTGGGCCGGAGCCCGAGCGCGGGCTGCTCCTCGCGGTCCTGCCGCAGGGGGCCGACGGGGACGAGGAGCTGGCCGAGCTGCGCGAGCTCGCGCGCACGGCGGGCGTCGCGCCGATCGCGCACGTCGTCCAGCACCGCGTCCGCGCGGATCCCCGGAGCTACGTCGGCAAGGGAAAGCTCGAAGAGCTCAAGGCGGCCTACGGCGAGGCCCAGGCGGAGGTGCTCCTGGTCGACGACGAGCTGCAGCCCACGCAGCAGCGCGCGCTCGAGGACGCGCTCTCGGCGCGCGTCGTCGACCGCACGCAGCTGATCCTCGACATCTTCGCGCAGCACGCCGTCTCGGCCGAGGGCAAGCTCCAGGTCGAGCTCGCGCAGCTCGAGTACAACCTCCCGCGCATGCGGGGCATGTGGAAGCACCTCGAGCGCCAGGCCGGCGGCGGCGGCACGGCGAGCGTCGGCGGCGGCGTCGGGACGCGCGGGCCCGGCGAGTCGCAGCTCGAGACCGACCGCAGGCTCGCCAACCGGCGGATCACGCAGCTGCGACGGCGCCTCCGCGACGTCCGCGGCCATCGCGAGACGAGGCGGAAGGCCCGGAGCCGCTCCGCGACGCCGACCGTGGCGCTCGCGGGGTACACGAACGTCGGCAAGTCGACCCTCCTCAACGCGCTCACGGGCGCCGAGGTCTCGGTCGAGAACCGCCTCTTCGAGACGCTCGACCCGACGACCCGTACCTTCGAGCACGACGGCAAGCGGTACCTCGTGACGGACACCGTCGGCTTCATCCGCCGCCTGCCGACGCAGCTCGTCGAGGGCTTCGCGTCGACGCTCGAGGAGACGCTCGTCGCCGACCTCGTGCTGCACGTGATCGACGGCTCGCTGCCGCTGGCGCAGACCGCGGAACAGCGGGCCGCGGTCGAGACGGTCCTCGGCGAGATCGGCGCCGGGGAGCTGCCGGTCGAGCTCGTGGTCAACAAGATCGACCGGGTGACGCCTGCGGCGCGCGAGCGGCTCGCGAACCACTACCCGGAGGCGCTCCAGGTGTCGGCCGTGACCGGCGAGGGCCTCCCCGAGCTTCGCGAGCGCATCGCCGAGCGGTTCTCCGACCGGTTCGACGACGTGCGGCTGCTCGTCCCGTACGACGAGGGGCGCGTCCTCTCCGACCTCTATGCGCTGGGCGCGCCGATCGACGAGCGCCGCGACACCGAGGACGGCGTGCTCGTCCGGGCGCGGCTCCCCGGCCGCGACGTCCGGCGGTTCGCGGCGTACCTCGTCGCGGGGTCAGCGGCAGAGGATCCACCCGCCACGTGACGCGCGTCGCGGTGAAGCGCCTGCACCCGGACGCGGTCGTCCCCGGCCGCGCATACGCCGGGGACGCCGGCTTCGACCTCACCGCGCGTGAGCGCGTCGAGCTCGAGCCCGGCGCGAGAGCGGTCGTCGGGACCGGGATCGCGGTCGCCATCCCGCCCGGCCACGCCGGCCTCGTCCTTCCCCGTTCGGGGCTCGCGGCCCAGCACGGCCTCGGCAAGGTCAACGCACCCGGGCTGATCGACGAGGGCTATCGCGGCGAGGTCAAGGTGATCCTCCTCAACACCGACCGCACGGAGCCGTTCGTCGTCGAGCCGGGGATGCGGATCGCCCAGCTCGTCGTCGTCGAGCTTCCGCAGGTCGAGGTCGTCGAGGTCGACGAGCTCCCACCGTCCGAGCGGGGCGCGGGCGGCCTCGGCTCGTCGGGCAGCTGATGCGGCCGGAGCCGCGGATCCGCGTCTCGGCGATGCTCCGTTGGCGCGGCGCGATCCTCCTCTGCCGCCACGAGAAGCGCGGACGGGAGCACTGGCTGCTTCCCGGCGGCGGCGTCCGCAGCGGTGAGACGCTCGTCGAGGCGCTCCAGCGCGAGCTCGCCGAGGAGACCGGGCTCGTCAGCCCGGATGACGCGTTTCCCGTCGAGGGGCCGATCGCGATCGTCGAGTCGATCTCCCCCGAGCGGAGCCTCTGGTCGAAGCACGTCGTCCACGTCGTCTTCGCGGGAGAGCTCGCGGGTTCGCTCAACGACTTGAGCTCGAGAGACGAGGCCGTGCGCGGACACCGGCTGTTCGACCCGGACGACCTCGACGGCGTGATCG
>DASTKY010000003.1:0-2918 GCA_035715495.1 Gaiella sp.
GCAGCTCGTCTCGCTCCTCCTGCCCGACCAGTTCCAGCCGCAGGTCTTCACCGAGGCAGTCGAGCCCGCGCTCGAGGCCGACGCCGCGATCCTCTTCGCGCACGGCTTCAACGTCCTCTACGAGCGGGTCTCGCCGCCCGAGGGCCACGACGTGATCATGGTCGCGCCGAAGGGCCCCGGCCACGTCATCCGCCGCCTCTACACCGAGGGCTACGGGACGCCGGCGCTGATCGCCGTGGAGCGCGACGCGTCCGGCAGGGCGCGCGACCTCGCGCTCGCGTACGCCGTCGGGATCGGCGCCGCCCGCGCCGGGATCCTCGAGACGACGTTCCGCGAGGAGACCGAGACCGACCTCTTCGGCGAGCAGGCCGTGCTCTGCGGCGGCACGACGGAGCTGATCCGCGCGGGCTTCGAGACCCTCGTCGCCGCGGGCTACCAGCCCGAGATCGCGTACTACGAGTGCCTCCACGAGCTGAAGCTCATCGTCGACCTGATCTGGGAGGGCGGCCTGCAGCACATGCGCTGGTCGATCTCCGACACGGCCGAGTTCGGCGACTACGTCAGCGGGCCGCGTGTGATCGACTCGCACGTCCGGCAGAAGATGCAGGCCATCCTCGACGACATCCGGTCGGGCGAGTTCGCGAAGGTCTGGATCGCCGAGATGGAGAGCGGCGAGGCCGGCCTCAAGGGCCACCGGGCGGAGGCCCGGAACCAGCAGATCGAGATCGTCGGCGAGGAGCTCCGCGCGCTGATGCGGCGCGAGGACACGAGTGCCGTCGGTTGACGTCCCGGTAGCCCTCCTCGGGTACGGGACGGTCGGGGCGGCCGTCGACCGGCTGCTCAGCGAACAGGCGGACGAGATCGAGCGCGCGACCGGCCACCGGCTGCGGGTCGTGCGCGCGCTCGTCCGCGACCCCGGCAAGGAGCGCGCCTTCGCCCCGTCTCCCGGCGTCCTCACGTCCGACCCCGCCGACGTCTTCGACGACCCGTCGATCGGGCTCGTCGCCGAGGTGATGGGCGGGCTCGACCCCGCGGGGCCGTACGTCCTCTCCCTGCTCGAGGCGGGCCGCTCGGTCGTCACCGCGAACAAGCAGCTCGTCGCGCGGCGCGGCGCGGAGCTCTTCGCCGCGGCGGCCGCCTCCGGCGCCCAGCTCCGCTTCGAGGCCTCGGTGTGCGCGGCGATCCCGGTGATCAAGGCGCTCCGCGAGTCGCTCGTCGTCACGAACGTCCACCGCGTCCTCGGCATCGTCAACGGGACGACGAACTTCATCCTCTCGGCGATGGGCGAAGGCCGGACGTACGCCGAGGCGCTCGCCGAGGCGCAGCAGCTCGGCTACGCCGAGGCGGACCCCGCCGACGACGTCGGCGGCCACGACGCGGCCGCGAAGATCGCGATCCTCGCGACCGTCGCCTTCGGCTCGCGCGTGCCGCTCGAGTGGGTCGAGGTGACCGGGATCGAGGAGGTGCGGCGCGAGCACGTCGAGGCCGCGCACGCGCTCGAGCTCCGCGTGAAGCTCCTCGCGCGCGCGACGCTCGCGGACGACCGCGTCGACGTGCGCGTCGGCCCGGCCCTCGTCGACCTCCACCACCCCCTCGCGACCGTCGAGGGGGCGTTCAACGCCGTGATGCTCCAGGGCGACGCGATCCGCGAGATCACGCTCGAGGGGCCTGGGGCCGGGGGGATCGAGACGGCCTCCGCCGTCGTCGCCGATCTCGTCTCGATCGTCGGGACGTCGGGCACGGGCTTCCTCCAGGGCGACCCGGTCTGGCGCGAGCTCGAGCGGATGCCTCCGGGCGAGCTCGCGAGCCCGTGGTACCTGCGGCTCCGCGTCGAGGACCGCGCCGGCGTCCTCGCCCAGCTCGCGCAGGAGCTCGCCGCCGAGGGCGTCTCCGTGGCCCGGCTCGTCCAGCAGCCGGTCGACGGCGACGCCGTCCTCCACGTCGTCACGCACGAGGCGCCCGCGGGCCGGGTCGAGGCGGCGCTCGCGTCGATCCGCGGGCTCCCCGAGTCGCGCGGCGAGGCGAGCGCGCTGCCGGTCGTCTCGGACCGGGGCATCGAAGAGCTCGGCTGGGCGTAGATTCAGCAGGCGGTGACGGTCCCCCTCATCGAGCGCTTCCGCGACCGGCTCCCGGTCACGGCCGCGACCCCCGTCGTCAGCCTCGGCGAGGGCTCGACGCCACTCCTGGCCGCGCCCCGGCTCGCCCGCGCGGCGGGGGTCGCCGAGCTCTGGCTCAAGTGGGAGGCGTCGAACCCCACCGGCTCCTACAAGGACCGTGGGATGACCGTCGCCGTCTCGAAGGCGGTCGAGGACGGCGCCGCCGCCGTCCTCTGCGCCTCGACGGGGAACACGGCCGCGAGCTCGGCGGCGTATGCGGCCCGCGCGGGGATCCCCGCGGTCGTCCTGACGCCCCAGGGCGCCGTCGCGGGCGCGAAGCTCGCCCAGACCCGCATGCTCGGCGCGACGGTGCTCGAGGTCGAGGGCGACTTCGACCAGGCGCTCGTCGCGGCCCAGGAGCTCGCCGACCGCGGCTCGCACGTCCTCGTCAACTCGCTCAACCCGCACCGCCGGGCCGGCCAGAAGACCGCGGTGCTCGAGATCGTCGAGGAGCTGGGCGGGGCGCCGGACGTCTTCGTGCTGCCCTACGGCGGCGGCGGCAACACCGTCTCGTACGCCGCCGGGCTCGCCGACCTCGGGCTCGAGACGCCGCTCGTCTCGGTCGAGGCGGTCGACCGACGGCGCACGCTCGCCTCGGCGATCCGGATCGGCGACCCGGTCCACGCCGCGCGCGTCGACGCGACGGGCGCGCAGGTCGTCGCGGTCGCGGACGAGGAGATCGTCGAGGCCTGGCGCCGCCTTGCCGCCGAGGAGGGGCTCTTCTGCGAGCCGTCGTCGGCCGCCGGGCTCGTCGCCCTGCTC
>DASTKY010000004.1:0-4117 GCA_035715495.1 Gaiella sp.
AACGCCTTCCACTGCGCCGCCTGGCGCCGGACGAGCCCGCCGTGCAGCTCGAGCGAGCGGTCGGCCTCGGGGTGGAGCTCGTAGCGGTTGAAGACGACGAGCGACGCCTCGATCCCCCGCCGGCGGAGCGCCTCGACGTTCGACCACGGGACGCCCGCGGTGTTGACGGGGCAGTGGACGACGCGGAGTGGGCGCTTGCGGGTCACGGCGCGACGACCGGGAGCGGCCTCCTCACGCGTCCCACTCGAGCTGGTCGAAGTAGCGGAGCGCCGTGCGGCCGGGGCGGATCCGCGCGCGGAGCCCCTCCAGCTCGTCGTCGGACACCTCGCCGAGGGCGCGCTTGACGCCGAGGTACGGCAGGTTCAGGTCGTCCTGGTACACGATCGTCGAGATCCGCGGGTTGACCTCGATCACCTGGTCGCCGACGAGCTGGATGTTGAAGAACCACTCGATCCCGAGCTCGGCGACGATCCGGTCGGCGATCTCCATCAGCGCCGGCTCGTCGAGCGTGACGAAGTACATCGCGAGCCCGGCGCGCATCGCCTCGCGGGTCTTCGCATGCCCCAGGACGACGCGCTCGCCGTCGGCGATCCCGTCGATCGTCCGCTCGCCCCCCGTCGCGAGCTCCATCACCAACAGGTCGGGGCCGCCCTCGTCGGGCAGCAGCTCGACCGCCTCCTCGAGGCGCATCGCGACGGAGCCGGGGCGCTCGTGCAGGAGCTGGTGCGCGCGGTCGACGGTGGGGTCCAGCACGCGGAACCCGCGCGACCCGGAGGAGAAGACGGGCTTGAAGCAGACGGGCCGGTCGGGGTAGCCGAGCCCACGGGCGGCCGCGTCGACCGCGGCTGCGCCGTTGACGCGGCGGAACGCGGGCGCGGGCACGCCGAGGCGGTGCAGGAACGCGTACGTCTCCGCCTTGTCGTTCGAGCGGTGGATCGCGTCGGGGTGGGACACGAGGACGGGGCACGGAAACCGCTCGCGGTGTGCCGCGAGCCCCTCGAGGTCGAACGACGACTGGGGCAGCACGACGTCCACGGCCTCCGCCTCGACCACGGCCCGCATCGCGTCCGCGAAGCCCGGGTCGGAGCCCGACGGCACGCGGTGGAACGCGTCGCAGAGGTGCCTGCCGACGGAGCGCTCGGACATGTCGGTGCCGACGAGCCGGAGCTCGCGCTCGCCGTTCTCGCGGAGGGCGCGGAGCAGCGCCGCCGTCCCCGGGGCGCCCGAGGCCGAGACGAGCACCGTTGCCGCACGAAGGCTCACGATCCCGTATTCAAGCGGCGCCGCCGGTGGCCGGGTGACGTGGGGAAACCATGTTTCCCCCACGAGCCCCCTTCTTCACGTCCCGTCACCGCCGACGCAGGCCGGCCTCCCGGCCGGCGAAGCCGGCCTCCGCCCGCCGACGGAGCTTGCGCCCTGATGCCGTGGACACCTGACAGCGGCAAGTCCCGAGCGCGAGACACCGCTCGTGTCGGAGAGGGGCGTCAGTCCAGATCGATGCGGTCGTTCGCCAGCTGCACCAGGCGGCGCTCGCGCTCGGCGTCGAGCATCGCCCGCATGGTCTGGCCCATCGTCCGGCCCGGATAGACCCAGATCTCGGGGTGTGTCAGCAGCTGCAGCCAGGGGAAGGCGCCCTCGCGGAGCGCGTCGTGCGGGCACCCGGAGCGCCAGTGCCGGTTCGAGTCGGAGCGGTACGTCGCCGGGGCGAAGTACCCCTCCTGCATCACGTTCACCGCGCCCTCGATCGGCTCGCGCATGTACTCCGGCTCGGGGTTGTGCCAGGCGACGACCGGTTCGAACCGCTCGTCCCGCTCCGCGCGCGGATGGACGGCGTGCAGCCCGACCCGGTGGCCGAGGGCGCGGAGGCGCTCGATCGCGTCGCGGCCCTCGGCCGAGGCGAGGTTGTAGAAGACCGACTCCGTCATGAGGAAGTAGGTCGCCGTCGCGCCGGCCGCGGCCTCGAGCTCGGCCAGCCGGACCGCGGCGTCGAGCGAGAGGTCGACGTCGTGGCGCAGCAGCAGGTCGCCCGCCTCGGGCGGCCGGTCGAAGTGCGCGAAGCGGTACCCGCCGGCCCGCGCCGCGTCGAGGAGCTCGGCGTAATGGTCGAGCGAGAAGTCGCAGCTCATCCGTCGTCCGCCTCGACCTCGACGTCGAGCAGCGCCGCCGCGTCCTCGGCGAGCTCGAGCGCGTCCAGCGACGTGTCGGCGACGGCGATCACGTAGCCGCGCCGGTCGCCGTCGAGCCGCACCGGCCGGATCGTCTCGCCGAGCTGGAGGTAGGTCTCCGCCTGGACGACGCCCCGCGCCGCGAGCACCGGGTCGAGCGCGCCGATCCGCGTCACGCGGCCCGTCGGGAGCGGGCCGGGCGCGGCGGTCAGGAAGCGGATCGCGAGCGGCTGCGAGAACCGCGGCAGCGCGAGCTCGTCCGGCACGTCCTCGCCGAGCGCCAGCCGGAGCGCGACCTCGACGAGGTCGACGCCGACCGCGTGCCGCACGAGGTCGGCCATCTGGCCGCCCGGGATGCGGGCGGCCACCTCGACGACGGCGACCCCGCCGTCCGGCGAGGCGATCAGCTGCGGGAACGCGATGCCGTCGCGGAGCCCGAGGGCGGCGACCGCGCGCTCGGCCGTGCGCTCGGCGAGCTCGAGCTGGTCGGAGTGGATCGTCGCGGGGTAGAGGTGGATCCAGCCGACGCCGAAGCCGATCCCGGGCGGGCGAAGCCGGTCGGAGAGCGTCACGAGCCGGGCGTCGCCTCCGCGCGCGATCACGATGCCGTTCATCTCCGTGCCCTCGACGAACCCCTCGAGGATCGCCTCGCGGGCCGGCGACTCGACGAGCGCGAGGTGGAGCGTCGACTCGAGGTCGCCGGGCGTGTCGATCCGGAAGACGCCGCGCTGGCCGCCGGAGTCGACCGGCTTGAGCACGGCGGGGAGCCCGACCGCCTCGAGCGCCGCGCGGCCCTCCGCCAGGCCGCGCACGGCGGCGAACGGCGGCTGCGGGATGCCCTCCTCGGCGAACGTGCGGCGCATCGCGAGCTTGTGGGTCATGCGGTGGGCGACGGCGCTCCCGATCGTCGGCAGGCCGAGCCGCTCCGCGACCGTGGCGACGACCGGCACGGCGCGGTCCGCGGAGACGGTGAGGACGCCGTCGACGCCGTGTCGGCGCGCGACGGCCTCGACGGCGTCGACGTCCGCGAAGTCGACGACCTCGGCGGCGTCCGCGAGCGCGAGACCCGGCGCGTCGGCGTTGCGGTCGACCGCGACGACTCGCAGCCCGCGGTCGCGCGCCTGGGCGATCGCACGGCGCTGGTTGCGCCCCGCGCCGACGAAGAGGACGCTCGCCACGGCGCGATGCTAGACGGTGCGGGGCGGGCGACCGACTACCATCCTCGCGTGTCGCTGACCGGCAAACGCGTGCTGATCACGGGCGGCGCCGGCTTCATCGGCACGACGCTCGCCCGCCGCCTCGTCGACGCCAACGAGGTCGTCGCGGTCGACAACCTCCACCGCAACGCGCTCGCCGGGACCGAGCTCGAGTCCCACGCGAACTTCCGCTTCGTCGAGGGCGACGTCCTCGACCCCGTGCGGCTCGCGGAGCTCGTCGAGGGATGCACGCACATCGTCCACGCGGCGGGGATCGCCGGGGTCGACACCGTGCTCCAGAGCCCCGTCCGCACGATGCGCGTCAACGTGATCGGGACCTACAACGTCCTCGAGGCGGCCGCGACGACGCTCGACACGCTCGAGCGGCTGGTGGAGTTCTCGACGAGCGAGGTGTTCGGCCAGCACGCGTTCAACGTGCAGGAGGGCCACGTGACGTCGATCGGGTCGGTCGGCGAGGCCCGCTGGACGTACGCCGTCTCGAAGCTCGCGGGCGAGCACATGGCGCACGCGTACCAGGCAGAGCTCGGGGTCCCGGCGGTCTCGGTGCGCCCCTTCAACATCTACGGCCCCGGCCAGATCGGCGGCGGCGCGATCCGCGCCTGGTGCTACGTCGACGACATGGTCGAGGCGGTGCTCCTCGCGCTCGAGCACCCGAACGCGGTCGGGGAGAGCTTCAACGTCGGCAACGCTCGCTCGGCCGTGACGATCCACGACCTCGCCACGCGCATCAAGCGG
>DASTKY010000005.1:0-3823 GCA_035715495.1 Gaiella sp.
AGAGGGCCGACGAGAAGTCCATCCCGTCGCGGACGACGGTCGAGTGCGCGGTGCGGATGATCGTCGTCGCCATCTCGTCGGCGATCGACTGGAGCGCGTTCGCCACGATCTGCAGGGTCACAGGGTCTGACGCGGGCGCAACGGTCTGCTGCAGCTCAGCCATCGAGAGCCTCCCGCTCGAGCACGAGCGTCGCAGTCTCGACCTGCCTGCGAGCGGTCCAGCCGTCGGGAACGACGACCGTCGTGTCGTACTCGTCGACGAGCAGCGGTCCGGCCTCGGGCCTGGCGCCGACCGACGCGCGCGACCGCACCGGGACGTCCTGCCCGACGCCGTCGAGCCACGCCGTCCGGCTCGGCGGCCGCTCGCGCACGAGCGGGTCCGCGACGTCGAACGAGGCCGCGACCGCGGACGCGCCGAGGGCGGCGAGCCGCACGGCGCGGAGCTCGACGGGCGAGCCGGGACGGCCCCGCACCCCGTAGAGGAGCTCGTGCTCGTCCTCGAAGCGCGCGCGGAGCGCCGCGAGAAGGCTCCGGTCGACGGGCCCGTCCGGCAGCTCGACCTCGATCTCCCAGCTCTGGCCGCCGTAGCGGAGGTCGGCGGTGCGCGCCCAGGCGGGCTCGCCGCGTCCGGCGAACGCGCCGGCGAGCACGCCTTCCATCTCGTCGAGCAGCGAGGCGACCGCCGCCGGGTCGACCGCGTCGACGTCGAGGTGGCAGGAGCGCACCTCGTGGAACTCCGGGCGCGCGAAGAGGAGGCCGACGGCGCTGAACAGGCCGGCCACCGCCGGGACGACGACGGTCGTCGCGCCGAGGTCGGCCGCGAGCCCGGCCGCGTGCACCGGGCCCGAGCCCCCGTAGGCGATGATCGCGAACTCGCGCGGGTCGCGGCCCTTCTCCGACGAGACCGACCGGAGCGCGCGCGTCATGCGCGCGTTGGCGATCCGGTGGATCCCGTCCGCGGCCTCGAGCACGGTCAGCCCGAGCGGCGCCGCGACGCGCTCGAGGGCCTCCTCGGCGAGCTCCCGCCGGATGGTGATCTCGCCGTCGGCGACCTCTCCCTCGGGGATGAACCCGAGCACGACGTTCGCGTCCGTCACCGTCGGGTCGGCGCCGCCGCGCCCGTAGCAGGCAGGCCCCGGGTCCGCCCCGGCGCTGCGGGGGCCGACCTGGAGGCCGCCGGCGGGGTCGAGCCAGGCGATGCTGCCGCCGCCGGCGCCGACCTCGGCGATGTCGATCGTCGGGATCCTGAGCAGCTCGCCGGCGCCGCGGATCAACCGGGTCCCGGCCGAGATCGAGCCGCCGACCTCGTATTCGCGCCCGCGCGAGATCGCGCCGTGCTCGATCAGCGAGGCCTTCGCCGTCGTGCCGCCCATGTCGAACGCGATCGCGTTCTCGAGCCCGAGCCGCTGCGCCATCCCGAGCGCGGCCACGACACCCGCCGCCGGGCCCGACTCGAGCGCGAAGACGGGTCGCAGCTTCGCGTCGTCCGACGTCATCACGCCGCCGGAGGACTGCATGATCGAGAGCGGCGCGCCGCCGAGCCCGATCCCGTCGAGCCCGGTGCGGATCCGGTCGAGGTACGAGGACATCAGGGGCCGGACGTAGGCGTTGACGACCGTCGTCGCCGTCCGCTCGTACTCGCGCTGCTCGCGGAGGATCTCGCTCGAGAGGGAGATCGTCGCGTGCGGGAGCTCGTCGGCGAGCAGCTCCCCTGCCCGCTGCTCGTGCCCGGGGTAGAGGTACGAGTGGAGGAAGCACACGGCGATCGAGTCGACGCCGAGCTCGCGCAGGCGCGCCGCGACGGCGCGCACCTCGACCTCGTCGAGCGGCTCGACGATCGTCCCGTCCGCGGCCATCCGCTCGGTCACCTCGAAGCGCAGGCGGCGCTCGACGAGGGGCGCGGGCTTGCGCCAGAAGAGGTCGTACATGTGCGGGACGCGCAGACGGCGGAGCTCGAGGACGTCCCGGAAGTTGCGGGTCGTGAGGAGCGCGGACTCGGCGCCGAGGCGCTGGAGCACGGCGTTCGTGGCGACGGTGGTGCCGTGGACGACCTCGGCGACGCCGCCGTTCTCGCGGGCCGCCGCGCTCAGCCCGGCGACGGCGTCGACGACCGCCCGGTCGTACGTCGGCGGCGTGGAGAGGAGCTTGTGCACCCGGACCCGCCCGTCGGCCTCGTGGAGGATCACGTCGGTGAAGGTGCCGCCCACGTCGACTCCGATCCGCGACGTGGTCATTTGCGATTTGTGATCGCAAATTGCATCGCGGCCGAGCATAGAGCAAACTGTCCGCGCATGGAAGGCCCGCCCTCGACGCCGATCGCACCTCTCGAAGAGCGGGAGTCCGTCGAGCAGCTCGTCGCGCGGACCCTCCGCGACCTGATCGTCGCGGGCAGCCTGCCCGAGGGGGCTCCGCTCGTGCAGCGCGACCTCGCGGCGCAGCTCGGCGTCTCGCCGACGCCCGTCCGGGCCGGGCTGAGCCAGCTCGAGCGCGAGGGGTTCGTCGCGGTGACGCCCACCGGGCGGGCGCTCGTCCGCCGGTTGACGCGCGAGGACTTCGAGGAGATCTACGCGGCGCGCCTGGGGCTCGAGGGCCTCGCCGCGCGGCTCGGCGCCCTGGCCGTCGGCCCGGAGCACACCACGGCCATGAAGCACACGCTGCGCGACCTGCGGCGCCTCGCCGCCGAGCAGGACGTGCAGGAGTACCTGCGGCTGCGGTGGGAGTTCCACGCCACGTGCTATCGCGCGAGCGGCCGCCAGCGGCTCGTGGACGAGGTGGAGCGGCTGTTCTGGCGCGCGGACCGCTACAACCGGCTCGTCCTCTCGACGGCGCAGCGGTTCCGCGAGTCGGTCGGCCGCTACCAGGGCTTCCTCGCCGCGTGCGAGGCGCACGACGGCGAGCGGGCGGAGGAGATCGTCCAGGAGAGCCTCCGCTGGGCGTTCGGGCGCGCGGCGGACAGCGTCCCGTCCGAGGCGGAGGGCGCGTGACCCCCGCGCTCTCGGAGACCGCGCGCGTGCTGCGCGACGCCCTCGCGCCGGACCAGGTCCGGGACGGCGACTCCGAGCGCGACCTGCACGGCGTCGACCTCAGCTTCCACACGCCGCGGCGGCCGGACCTCGTCGTCTACCCGACGTCGACCGCCGAGGTCTCGCGTGTGCTCTCGATCGCGTGCGAGCACCGCATTCCCGTGACGCCGTTCGGCGCCGGCACGAGCCTCGAGGGGCACGTGATCCCGGTGCGCGGCGGGATCAGCCTCGACCTGACGAGGCTCGACCGGATCCTCGAGCTGTCCCCTGCGAACCTGACGGCGACGGTGCAGGCGGGGGTCACGCGCCTCGCGCTCCAGCGGGCGGCGGGCGAGCACGGCCTCTTCTTCCCCGTCGACCCCGGCGCGGACGCGACGCTCGGCGGCATGGCGGCGACGAACGCGGCCGGGACGACGACGGTCCGGTACGGGAAGATGCGCGCGAACGTCCTCGCCCTCGAGGCGGTGCTGCCCTCGGGGGACGTGATCCGCACCGGCAGCCGCGCCGCGAAGAGCTCCGCCGGCTACGACCTGACGGGCCTGCTCGTCGGGTCGGAGGGGACGCTCGCCGTGATCACGGAGGTGACCGTCCGGCTCCACGCGATCCCCGAGCACGTCGTCGCGCTCCGGATCTCCGTCCCCGACGTCGAGAGCGCCTGCCGGACGGCGGCGGGGATCGTCGCCGCGGGCGGCGGCGTCACCCGGGTCGAGCTCCTCGACGCGTGGTGCGTCGCGGCGGTGAACGCGTACTCCGGCACGGCCTACCCCGAGGGGCCGTGCCTCTTCGTCGAGGCCGCCGGA
>DASTKY010000006.1:0-5666 GCA_035715495.1 Gaiella sp.
CCCGTGGGCGACGAGCCACCGGGACCACTCAGCGCCGCCCAGCTGACGCATGAGCGCCGCCTTCGCGTGCGGCCGCTCGGACTCGCCGCGCTCGTCGGCGACGCCGTAGTTGCCGACCATCGGCGCCGTGAAGCAGACGAGCTGCTGGGCGTAGCTCGGGTCCGTGACCGTCTCCTGGTAGCCGGTCATCCCGGTCGTGAAGACCGCCTCGCCGAACGCCGAGCCCTCGGCGGCGACGGAGCGGCCGCGGAAGACGGTCCCGTCCTCCAGCAGGAGGTACCCCTGGGTCGTCACGCGGCGTGCACCACCCGGCCGTCAGCGACCGTCCTCACGACCGCGCCGGTGAGCCGCTCGCCGAGGAGCCAGGAGTTGGCCGATCGCGAGCGGAAGCCCTCCTCGGTCACCGTCCACACCGCCTCGAGGTCGAGCAGGGCGACGTTCGCGGGCCGGCCGGCGGCGATCGCGGGCACGGGCAGCCCGAGGGCGCGCGCCGGGCCGGCGGACAACCGCTCGACCACGACGGCGAGCGGCAGCTCGCCCGTCCGGACGAGGTACGTGTTGAGGGCGCCGAACGCCGTCTCGAGCCCGGTCACGCCGAAGGGCGCCTCCTCGAAGGGCGCGTCCTTCTCGTGGCGCGCGTGTGGCGCGTGATCGGTGGCGATGCAGTCGATCGTCCCGTCGAGGACGCCCTGGACGAGCGCCTCCCGGTCGGACTCGGTGCGGAGCGGCGGGTTCATCTTCACGTTGGCATCGAGGGTACGGACCCGCTCGTCGGTCGCGCAGAGGTGGTGGGGGCTCGCCTCGGCGCTGACGGCCACGCCTGCGGCGCGGGCGCGCCGCACGGCCTCGACCGACTCCCGCGCGGAGAGGTGCTGGAGGTGCACGGGGCGGCGCTCGTACGCCGCGAGCGCGAGGTCGCGCTCGACCATCAGGCTCTCGGCCACCGACGGCCAGCCGGCGAGCCCGAGCTGCGCGGAGACCGCGCCCTCATGCATGTGCCCGCCGTCCGAGAGCGAGAGCTCCTCGCAGTGGAGCGCGAGCGGGCGCCCGGCGACGGCGCTGTAGGCGAGCGCGCGGCGCATCAGGCCCGCGGAGGAGACCGGCCTGCCGTCGTCGGTGAAGGCGAGCGCCCCCGCCTCCGCGAGCTCGGCCATCTCCGTCAGCTCCTCGCCGCGCTGCCCGCGCGAGATCGCGGCCGTGAACCCCGTCGGCACGACCGCCTCCTCGCGCGCCTGCTCGAGGAGCGCGAGGAGCACGGGCGCCGTGTCGACGACGGGGTCGGTGTTCGGCATCGCGACGATCGCGCAGTAGCCGCCGGCGGCCGCCGCGGCGGTGCCCGAGGCGATCGTCTCCTCGTCCTCGCGGCCCGGGGTGCGGAGGTGCACGTGCGGGTCGACGAACGCGGGCGCGAGCACGAGCCCGGCCGGGGCGCTCGCGACGGCCTCGACCGACGTCACGACACCGTCCTCGATCGTCACGACGCCCGGCCCGTCGAGCCCGGAGCCGGGGTCGAGGAGATGGGCGCGGATCGTCAGCGAGTCCCGCTCGCCGTTCCGGCACGCGAGCACTCAGGCGACCTCGAGCACCGGCGCGGCCACCTGCAGGCCCGGTGCGGTCAGGAGGTCGTAGAGCACCGCCATCCGGACGACGAGCCCCGACCGCACCTGCGTGACGATCAGCGACGCGCCCGAGTCGGCGACGCGCGGGTCGATCTCGACCCCACGGTTCATCGGGCCGGGGTGCATCACGACCTGTCCGGGACGGACGCGACCGGGCGTGACGCCGTAGAGGCTCGTGTACTCGCGCAGCGACGGCACGTACGCGGCGTCCATGCGCTCCTGCTGCATGCGCAGCACGTAGACGACGTCGGCGTCCGCGGCGGCGGTGATGTCGGCGCCGACGTCGCAGCCCAGCGTCTCGATCCCACGGGGCATGAGCGTGGGCGGCCCGATCGCGACCGGGCTCGCGCCGACGAGGAGCAGCGCCTCGACGAGCGAGCGGGCGACGCGCGAGTGCAGGACGTCGCCGACGATTGCGACGCGCACGTCCTCGAGCCGGCCGAGCGCCTCGCGGATCGTGAAGAGGTCGAGGAGCGCCTGGGTCGGATGCTGGTGCTTCCCGTCGCCGGCGTTGACGACGAGGGCGTCGGTCGCGTCGGCGACGATGTGCGGCGCGCCGATGTGCGGGTGCCGGATGACGATCACGTCCGGGTCGTACGCCCCGAGCGTCTCGGCCGTGTCGCGGAGCGACTCACCCTTCTCGACCGAGGAGCCCGAGGAGCGAAGGGTCATCGTGTCCGCGGAGAGGCGCTTCGCAGCGAGCTCGAAGCTCGAGAGCGTACGCGTCGACGACTCGTAGAAGAGGTTCACGACGAGCCGGCCGCGGAGCGTCGGCAGCTTCTTCACCTCGCGGTCGAGCGACCGCTCCAGCGCGCGCGCCGTATCGAGGATCCGCAGCGCGTCGTCGCGCGTCAGGTCGCCGATCCCGAGGAGGTGGCGTCTCCGCCGCTCGGCGCTCATGCGCCCCTCCCCCGCGCCGGCTCGAGGACGACCCGGTCGCGCCCGTCGATCTCCTCGAGCTCGACGCGCACCCGCTCGTCCAGCGAGGTCGGGAGGTTCTTGCTGACGTAGTCGGGCCGGATCGGCAGCTCGCGATGCCCCCGGTCGACGAGCACGGCGAGCTGCACCCGGGCGGGTCGCCCGTAATCGAGCAGGGCGTCGATCCCCGCCCGGATCGTCCTGCCGGTGTAGAGGACGTCGTCGACGAGCACGCACGTCTTCCCCTCGAGCGCGAACCCGAGCTCGGTGCCGCGCACGAGCGGCTGCGGGTGGAGCGGCGCTTCGCGCCCGCGCACGAGGACGTCGTCGCGGTGGAAGGAGATGTCGACGGCGCCGAGCTCCGGCTCCACCCCGCCCCGCTCGGCGACGAGGTCGCGGAGGCGGCGGGCGAGAGGGACGCCGCGCGTGTGGATCCCGACGAGGGCGAGGTGCTCGAGGTCGCCGCCGCGCTCGATCAACTCGTGCGCGAGCCGGGCAAGGGTGCGCGCGAGCGCGTCTTCGTCGAGGATCTCGCGCGCGTCCTCGCGCGCGGGTGTGTCGGTCGTCATGCGCTCGCTCCTTCCCGGCCTCGCTGGACCGGCTTAAAGGGACTCGGGCGAGTCTAGCGACGCGACCCGAGGGCGCACGACCGACCGCAGGCCCGACACCCTCATCTGACGCAGCACGGGATTAACGGGAAGGATTCCGGGGTGACGGGTCCGGAGACGGCGGCGGGGGGCGCGGCGGAGCGGCGTCGACCCGCGGTCCCGTTGCTCGTCCTCGCAGGACTCGTGCTCGCGTCGACCGTGGCCCGCGTCGTGGTCGCCCAGTCGTTCACGACCCCGTGGATCGCGCCCGACGAGATGGTCTACGGGATGATCGGAGAGAGCCTCTGGTCGCACGGAACGCTCGGCCTCCGCGAGCTCCCATCGCCGTACTACAGCGTCCTCACGCCAGCCCTGATCGGCGCGCCGCTCGCCTGGCTCGACCTCGACGACGGCATCCAGTGGGCCCGGCTGCTGCAGGCGCTCGCCGCCTCGCTCGTCGCCGTGCCGACCTATCTCTGGGCGCGCTCGATCGCCTCGGTGCGCTGGGCGCTCGCGGCCGCGGCGCTCGTCCTGCTGGCGCCGGCGCTGCACTACGCCGGCTTCCTGATGACCGAGCCGCTCACGCTGACGGTCGTCACCGTCGCCCTCCTCACGATGGCGCGCGCGCTGCAGCGGCCGTCGATGTGGCGCTACGGCGTCTTCGCAGCCTGGGCGACGGCCGCCGCCGCCGTGCGCCTCCAGGCGCTCGTCCTCCTCCCCGCGTTCCTGGCCGCCGCCCTGCTCGACGCGCTCGCGGCCCGCGACGGCAAGCGCCTGCGGCCGCTGCTGCTCCTCGGCGGCGTGGCCGTCGGGGTCACGTTCGTCGTCGGGCTCGTCGTCGTGCTCGTCGGCGGGGAGCTCTCGACCCGGCGGGTGCTCGGCGCGTACACGCCGATCGGCGAGGGCGCGCCTGTCGACTCCGGTGGCAGCGCGGTCGCCTGGCACGCCTTCGACGTCGGCCTCCTCGGCTTCGGGCTCGCCGCGCTCGCAACCGCAGCCCTCGCCACGCACGTCCTCGCGGGACGCGACCGGGACCCGGTGCTGCGCGCGTACGTCGCGGTGACGCTCGGGTACGTCGCGCTGCTCGTCGTCCAGGTCGGGCTCTTCTCGGCCGCGTACGTCGGCCACGTCGCCGAGCGCTACCTGATCACGGCGATCCCCCCGCTCGTGATCGGGCTCTGCGCCTGGATCTCGCGCGGGGCCCCGAGGTCCCGCGTGACGCTGCTCGTCGTCGGCGCCGCGCTCGTCCTCGCCGCGACCCTGGTCCCGATCCCCGAGCTCGCCGCCCCGGCGACGCTGGTCAACGCGCCGACGTCCGCGATGCTCGCCGCGCTCGGCTCGGACGGGTGGGCGCGGTTCGCGCTGGTGGCCGGCGCCCTGCTCGCCTGCGCGCTCGTGCTCCTGCTCCCGCGGCGGCTCGCGTGGGTGACGGCGGCCGCGCTCGCCGCCGGGCTGACGCTCGCCTCCGTCGACTCGGCGCTCCGGATCTCCGACGCCTCGGCGCACGAGCAACAGGTCGCCGACGGGGCCGAGCGGCCGGACTGGCTCGACGCCGCGGGGGTCGGCGACGCGACGTTGCTCCTGACGGGCGACCGCCTCTGGACCGCGACCGCCCGGACGCTCTTCTGGAACCGGTCGATCGACGACGTCGTCCGGGTCCTCCCCGCGTCGACGCCGTTTCCCCCCGTGACCCGCGCCGTGCGCATCGGGGACGAAGGCGTCGTCCGGACGCTCGACGGAGAGCCGCTGCGCCGTTCGGTCGTCGTCACCCCCTCGACGGTGCAGCTCGCGGGCGAGAAGGTCGCCGAGCGGCAGGCGGGCACGAGCGAGGCCCCCGGTCTCGTCGCCTGGCGCCCCGACGGCGACGTCCGCGTGGTGCTGCGCACCGGCGGCTTCCTCCCGAACGGCGACTTCAGCGGGATCGCGTCGATCACCGTGTTCGGGTGCCGCCCGGGGACGCTCGACGTGACGATCCTCGGGAAGACGGGCGATCCGATCGAGGCGCGCGTCGACGAGCTCGGTGCCACACCGAGCCGCCTGGACACGCCGGCCGGGACGGCGACGACCCATCACATCGAGGCGCCGCCCTACGCGAACGGGACGCGGCCCTGCCTCTTCGAGCTCGTCAACCCGGGCTATGCCGGGACGACGACCATCGGCTTCACGCCGCGCTGACCGTCACTCGCGCTCGGTCAGCGCCTCGATCGCGTCACGGGCCGCGTCGAGCTCCTCTGAGGGCACGAGCAGGCGGATCGGGATGTCGCCGTGCTCCTCGGGGTGCTCGTCGACCGCGCCCTCGAGGGTCGCGGTGATCCCGGCCCGTGCCAGCAGCGACTGGAGCTCCTCCGCCTCGTCGGCGCTTCCGGCGACCGTCACCTGGACGAGTCCGCTCACGCGCCGGACCCTACTGCATGCTCGTCGGTGCGGCCCCGGCGCCCACCGCGCGGCACGAGCTCCGGCGGCCCGCGCTCGGGCAGTGGCACGGTGATCACGTCGAAGTCGCGCGGGACCACCGTCCGCGGGAAGAGCTGCAGGGCCTCGT
>DASTKY010000007.1:0-6153 GCA_035715495.1 Gaiella sp.
AGGCGGATCGTCGCCCGCGGGGGCGCCTTCTCGTAGACGATCGCCTCGAAGCCGAGCTCGGCGGGGTCGAGCGGGCTCGGATGGTCCAGCTCGGCCACTACGAGAGCTCCGCGAACTGCACGGTGAAGGGGATGCCCATCGCCATCGCGTCCGCGCCCGCCGCTGCGAACTCGGGCGAGCTCACCACGCGCTTGAACGTCTCCATGTCCTCCCACTCGAACTCGGCGTAGTACCGGGCCGCGGGCTCCCCGAACGGCGAGCCGAACACCTTGCCGTGCCGGAAGGCGCTGCACTCGACCGGCGTCGTGAACTCCTCGAGGTGACGTGCGTACCGCTCGGGGTCGGGCTCGGCCTCGTACAGCACGATCGCGCGGACCATGGCTCCTCCTTCGGCTCGTGTGAGGCGTGAGCGTATAGCGTCAGCGGCGATGGACTCGACCGGCCTCGCCGCCGCCCTCGCGCTGACTGCGGGGCTCTTCGGAGCGGTGCAGGTCGCCGTCATGGGACGGCTCGGCGAGCAGATCGGGGCCCTCGAGGCGGTGATGCTCGCGGCGATCGTGACGGGCGTCATCGTGCTTCCCGTCCTGGTCGTCGCGCGCCAGGGCTTCGGCGGCCTCGGCGACACCTTCGCGCAGCCGTGGTGGATGCTGACCGGCGGCGCGCTCGGCGCGGCGATCGTGCTCTCCATCACCATCGCGGCGCCGCGGATCGGGACGACGGCCGTCGTCGCGCTGCTGATCGCCGGCCAGCTCGTGGCGGCGATCGTGATCGACCGCTTCGGCTGGTTCGGCTTCGACCGTGTCGCCCTCGACGCGCCGCGGATCCTGGGGATCGCGCTCCTCGCCGCCGGCGCCGCCCTGACGCTCAAGAAGTGAACGCCCGCGCCTGGACGGCGCTCTGGGCCGTCTACCTCATCTGGGGCTCGACCTACCTCGGCATCAAGGTCGCGGGCGACACGATGCCGGCCTTCTTCGCGGTCTCGAGCCGCTTCCTCCTGGCCGGCGCCCTCCTCGCCGGCTGGCTCGCCTGGCGGCACGGCCGCGGTGTCCTCCGGGTCACCCGCGTCCAGCTCGCGTCGGCGGCGCTGATCGGCCTGCTGCTGCCCGGCGCCAACGGCCTGCTGTTCGTCGCCGAGCGAACCGTCCCGACCGGCGTCGCCTCGCTGATCATCGCCTCCGTTCCGCTGCTCGTCACGCTGATGCGGCTCGCGGGCGGCGAGCGGCCGCCGCGGCTCGCGCTCGTCGGCGTCGGGATCGGCTTCCTCGGCGTCGCGATCCTCTTCCACCCCGAGGGCGGCGCGACCTGGTGGGGGATCGCCGTGACCGGTGTCTCCGCGCTGGCGTGGGCGGCGGGGTCCTATCTCTCCTCACGGCTGCCGCTGCCCGAGGACGCGCTCGTCGCGACGACGTTCGAGATGCTCGCCGGCGGGCTCATCCTGCTGCCCGTCGGGCTCGCGCAGCAGCCGGATCTCGGCTCGTTCTCCGGCGCGTCGCTCGCGGCCTTCGTCTACCTCGTCGTCGCCGGCTCGCTCATCGGCTACACGGCCTACGTCTGGCTGCTCCACCACGTGCCGCTCGGCACGGTCGCGACGTACGCCTACGTCAACCCCGTGGTCGCGATCACGCTCGGCGTGCTGTTCCTCCACGAGTCGCTCACCACGCGCGTCGTGGTCGGCGCGACGATCGTGCTGGCGTCCGTCGCGGTCGTCGTGCGCACCGAGACGGAGGCGGCCGTCGAGCCGTTCGCCGAGTAGCTACTCGACCCAGTCGACCGTGACCGGCGGCAGGGCGCCGATCGCCTCACCGCGGCGCAGGAGCTCGGCGACCGCGGTGCGGCCCTCGTCGCCGTAGTCCTGGGTCAGGTCGTTGACGTACATCGAGACGAAGCGGTCGGCGACCGCCTCGTCGATCCCGCGCCCGAACTGCAGCGCGTACTCGAGCGCCTCGGCGCGGTGGTCGAGCCCGCAGGCGATCGCCTCGCGGAGCACCGCCGAGAGGTCGGAGAGGCGGTCGACGTCGCGCCGGGCGACGTTCACCCCGAGCGCCAGCGGGAGGCCGGTCTCGAGCAGCCACCACTCGCCGAGGTCGAGAACCTTCGTGAGCCCGAACTCGGAGAACGTCAGCTGTCCCTCGTGGATGAGGAGCCCGACGTCGGCGCGGCCGCTCGCGACCTCCTCCGGGATCTGCTCGAACGCGAGCTCCCGGTGACGGACGTCGCCCAGGGCGAGGCGCAGCGTGAGGAAGGCGGTCGTCATCGCGCCCGGCACGACGATCTCGGCCTCGCCGAGCTCCTCGACGCTCATCGGCTCGCGCGAGACGAGGATCGGCCCGTACCCCGAGCCGATCGAGGCGCCGTGCGGCAGGAGGGCGTAGTCCTCCTGCACGAACGGGTACGCGGCGAGCGAGATCGCCGTCACCTCGAGCCGCCCGGCCCGGGCCCAGTGGTTCAGCGTCTGGATGTCGGCGAGCACCTGCTCGAACGTGAAGCCGCGCTTGTCGACGAGGTCCGTCGTGAGCGCCCAGTACATGAAGGCGTCGTCGGGATCCGGGCTGTGGCCGACACGGACGTCCACGGCGCGCGAGGCTACCTTGTTCGCCGCGTGCGACACCGCACAAGCGACCCGCCGAGGCGGGGGGCGGTGACGCCTACACTCGCTGCGTGGCCCGCACCATGCCGCTCAGCGACGCGATCCAGCACTACCTCCGCGAGATCTACAACCTCGGCGCCGCGGGCGAGCGCGTCTCGACGACGGCCCTCGCCCGCGAGATGCACGTCTCGCCGGCGTCCGCGAGCGCAATGGTGAAGAAGCTCGCCGCGCTCTCGCTCGTCGAGCACGCGCCGTACCGGGGCGTCACGCTGACCGCCGAGGGGGAGCGCGTGGCGCTCGAGGTGATCCGCCACCACCGGCTGCTCGAGCTGTACCTCGCGGAGACGCTCGGGATCCACGTCGACGAGGTGCACGACGAGGCCGACCGCCTCGAGCACGCGCTCTCGGAGGAGCTGGAGGCGCGGATCGACGAGGCGCTCGGCTTCCCCACGCACGACCCGCACGGCGACCCGATCCCCGACGCCAACCTCGAGTGGCCCGCCGAGGCGACGCCTCGCGCCTGAGCGGCCTCGACTACGATCCCGGTCACATGGCGATCAAGGACCTCTTCTCGTTCCTCTTCCAGCGCTCGTCGGGCGAGGAGCGCGTCGCCCAGTACGTGATCCGCGAGCACGACCGCGGGCGGGCGCTCAGCGAGATCATGGAGGACCGCTACGTGCAGAACCGGCTGCAGTCGCCGGAGCAGCGCGCCCGCCTCCTCGACCGTCCCGAGATCATCCACGCGGTCGGCTCGGACAAGGCCGAGGCCGCGAAGTCGGCCGTCACCTCGCCGCCGGCGAGCTAACGCTCCTCGCGCACGTAGGGCGTGCCCAGCGCGGCGGGTGCGCCGAGCCGCCGCCGCGCGCTCCCGGTCGAGACGAGGACGAGCACGACGATCGTCATCACGTAGGGGAGCGACTGGAAGACCTGCGGCGCGACGGTCACGCCACGCGCCTGGAGGATGAGCGGGAGCGCCGAGAACGCGCCGAACGCGTACGCGCCGACGAGGCAGAGGTCGGGCCGCCAGAAGGCGAAGATCACGAGCGCGATCGCGATCCACCCGGCGCCCGCGGTGAGGCCGTCGACCCACTGCGGGGTGAGCGCCAGGCTGAAGCAGGCGCCGCCCACCCCGGCGAACGCGCCCCCGGCGAGCGTGTGCAGGTACCGGTAGCGGGTGACGGAGATCCCCATCGCGTCCGCCGCGGCGGGCGACTCCCCGACCGCCCGCACCTCGAGGCCCGGCCGGGTGCGGCCGAGGTAGAGCGCGACCGCGACGACGCACAGCCATGACGCGTAGACGAGCCACGTCTGGCCGAAGACGATCGGCCCCACCACGGGCAGGTCGGCGAGGCCGAGCACGTCGAGCTGCCCGAACGAGAAGCGCGCCGGGTCGTCCGCGAGCTGGAAGTCGTTCCCGAGGTACGACGAGAGCCCCGCCGCGCCGCAGAAGATCGTCAGGGCCAGGCCCGAGACGATCTGGTTCGCGCGCAGCGTGATCACGAGGAACGCGAGCACGAGCGCGGCCGCCGCGCCCGCCAGCGCCGCCGCCGCGACCGCGATCGGGAGCGCGACCCCCGCGGAGCCGCCGACGTGCTGGACGCAGAGGAACCCGCTGACGGCGCCGACGAGCATCATCCCCTCGACGCCGAGGTTCAGCACGCCCGACCGCTCGGCGAGCAGCTCGCCGAGCGCGGCGAAGAGGAGCGGCGTCCCGTACGCGACCGCCGCGGCGAGCACGACGACGACGATCCCGTCGTTCACGCCTGCGCCTCCGGCGACGCCGGCACGGCCCGGCCCGGCCGGTCGACGACGACCCGGTAGCGGACGAGCAGCTCGCCGCCGAGCATCGCGAAGAGGATGATCCCCTGCATCACGCCGACGAGCCCGGACGGGAAGTCGGCGCCCTGGAGCGTGTAGCCGGCGTTCTCGAGGCCGCCGAGCAGGAACGCGACGAGGAGCACGGCGAACGGGTTGAACCGCGCGAGCGCGGCGACGACGATCCCGGTGTAGCCGTAGTTCGCCTGCTGGAGGCCCCGCGCGTCGAGCACGTGGCGGAAGTCGCCGTCCTGGCTGGCGCCGCCGATCCCGGCGATCGCGCCGGAGAGGCACAGCACGGCGACGATCTTCCGTCGGGTCCGCATCCCTGCGTACCGCGCGGCTCGCGGCGAGTCTCCGATCACCTGCGCCTCGAAGCCGAACCGCGTGCGGGTGTACAGCACCCAGGCGACGACCGCGACCGCGACGGCGACGAAGGCGCCGAAGGGGATCGCGAGCGAGCCGATCGTCGTGACGGGCCACGCCGCCGCCTCCGGGAGCGGCTTGCCCTGCGGGAAGAGCTGCCCCGTCGCCGAGGTGTCGCGCCAGTACGAGAGGCTGTCGAAGATGAGGTAGTTGAGGACGAGCGCCGCGACGTAGTTGAGCATCAGCGAGGTGATGATCTCGTTGGTGTGGGCGAAGGCCCGGAGCACGCCCGGGATCGCCCCCCACGCCGCGCCGCTGAGCGCGCCGACGACGATCATCGCGGGGACGATCACGATCGCGGGCTGGCCCGCGAGGAGCAGGGCGATGCCCGCCGCGCCGATCGCGCCGAAGTAGAGCTGGCCCTCGGCGCCGATGTTGAAGAGCCGCATGCGGAAGGCGACCGCGGCCGCGAGGCCGGTGAACGCGAGCGGCGTCGCCGAGATCAGCGTGTTCGAGAGCGCGCCGTCGGCGAGGAACGCCGCGTCGAAGAGCCGCCGGAACGTCGGGAGCGGCGCGTGGCCCGTCGCCGCGAGGACGACCGCGATGATCGCGAACGCGACGACGAGCGAGCCGAGCGGCACGGCGACCGTGAGCCACCGGCGCTCGACGAGGCGCTTCTCGATCCGGATCGAGGGCCGGCTCACCGGACGCCCGCCATCAGCAGGCCGAGCTCGTCCACGTCGGCGTCGTCGCCGTCCGCCTCCCCCGCGACCGCGCCCTCGTACATGACGACGATGCGGTCGGCGAGCGCGAGCACCTCGTCCAGGTCCTCGCTGATCAGCAGGACGCCGACGCCGTCCGCCGCCGCGTCGCGAAGGTGGGCGTGGACCGTCTCGATCGCGCCGACGTCGAGGCCGCGGGTCGGCGAGGCGGCGACGAGGAGCTTCGGCCGGCCGGAGAACTCGCGGCCGAGCACGACCTTCTGCAGGTTGCCGCCCGAGAGGGTGCGCGCCGGTGCGGACGGCCCCGTGGCGCGCACGTCGTAGCGGCGCATCAGCTCGAGCGCCCGGTCGCGGATCCGACCGAGCAGCAGGAATGGCCCGCGCGTCACCCCGCCGCGGCGATAGGACTTGAGGACGACGTTGGACGCGACGCTGAGGCTCGGGGCGACCCCCGTGTGCAGGCGGTCCTCGGGGACGTGCGCGACGCCCGCCCGGATCGCGGCGCGCGGGTCGCCGCCCGCGAGGCGCCGCCCGTCGACCTCGACGGTCCCGGCGGTGTGGCGGCGCAGGCCGGTCAGCACCTCGGCGAGCTCGCGCTGGCCGTTGCCCGCGACGCCGGCGATCCCGACCACCTCGCCGGCCCGGACCGTGAGCGAGACGTCG
>DASTKY010000008.1:0-2625 GCA_035715495.1 Gaiella sp.
AGCTCGTCGAGGATGCGCATCCCGATCGTGAAGCTCTCGGGCTCCGACGCCGGGACGTAGACGGCGGGCCCGATCGCGCAGGCGCCGGCGTAGACCTTGGCCTGGCTCAGGTAGAGCGGGTTGGCGCCCTCGATCTCGCGGGAGGAGACGTCGTTCCCGATCGTGTAGCCGATGATCCGGCCGCGCTCGGCGAGCACGAGGCCGATCTCGGGCTCGGGGACGTTCCAGACGGAGTCGCCGCGGATGCCGATCGGCTCGTGCGGCCCGACGGTGCGCCGCCCGTACGCGTCCTTGAGGAAGAGCTCGGGCCGCTCGGCGTCGTACACGAGGTCGTAGACGTCGGGATCCCCGCCGTCGTCGGCGGGGGCCGGTCGCGGCGAGCGGTACGTGACGCCCGCACACCAGACCTCCGGCGGGACGAGCGGTGCGCGGAGGACGAGGTGCTCGGGCAACGTCAGCGTCGTGGAGTCCGTGGCGACGACGCCGTCGCCGTCGAGCTCGAAGGTGCCGCCGCGCAGCACGGGGAGCGGGTCGTCGCCGCCCTCGACCGTCGAGAACGTGCCCTCGCGCTCGAGCTCGACGCCGATCCTGACGTCGCCGTCCGGCCTCGCCCAGCGGATCACGCGGCGCATCTCACACCGACCACAGGCACCGCTCCCGCCTGTGTCCCCCTCCGGACCGGCTCACACCTGCGCTCCCGCCACGAGCTCGCTCGCGTACGCGACGGGGTTCGCGAGCGTCCCGATCTCGGGGACGTGGATCTCGACCCACTGGCCAGGGACGAGCGTGAACTCGTCGTGCGGCACGAGGCCGGTGCCGGTCAGCAGGAGCGTGCCGGGCGGCACCGGGTTCTCCTTCACGAGCCAGGCGACGAGCTCCGTGAAGTCGCGCACCATCTCCGCAGTGGTGGTGGCGTCCTCGTAGGCGATCGTGCCGTCCTCGCCGGTGACCCGGATCACGAGCTGGAACGGGCTGGGCTCGTAGAGCGGGACGTAGAGCGACGGCCCGACCGCACACGCGCCGGCGTAGACCTTCGCCTGGCTCAGGTAGAGCGGGTTCGCACCCTCGATCTCGCGCGACGAGACGTCGTTGCCGATCGTGTACGCCAGGATCCGGCCCCGCTCGCCGACGACGACGCCGATCTCCGCCTCCGGCACGTTCCACCTCGAGTCGGCGCGGATCCCGATCGGCTCGAACGGGCCAACCGTGCGCCGTCCCCCCGCGTCCTTGAGGAAGAGCTCCGGCCGGGCCGCCTCGTAGACGCGGTCGTAGACGTCCTCGACCGAGCTCTCGGCCATGCGCGCGTCGCGGCTGCGCCGGTACGTGACGCCCGCGCACCAGACCTCGGGCGGATCCCACGGGAGCAGCAGCGTCAGCCCCTCGCCGAGCTCGAGGCTCACGTCGTCGACGATCGCGACCGGCGTCTGGGCGACGGGGAACGACTCCCCCTGCAGCAGCCGCATCGGGTCGTCGGTGCCGACGATCGCGTGGAACTGGCCCTTCGTTCGCGGCTCGACGCCGAGCGACACCCGACCGTCCTGGTCGATCCACCGGATCAACCGGCGCATCAGTACACCGCCCGGCCTCCGGAGATGTCGTAGGTGGCGCCGGTCGAGAACGAGCACTCCTCGCTCGCGAGCCAGCAGGCCAGCGCCGCGACCTCCTCCGACGCGCCCATGCGACCCATCGGGATCCGCTCGACCATGTACCCGACGTGGTCCTCGGTGAGGCCGTCGAGGATCGGGGTCTCGATCACCGCAGGGGCGATGCAGTTGACGAGCACGCCGGTGCGGGCGACGTCCTTCCCGATCGCCTTCGTCAGCGCGATCACCGCCGCCTTCGCCGCCGAGTAGGCGGCCGCCATCGGATTGCCCTCCTTGCCCGCGATCGACGCCACGTTGACGATCCGGCCGTATCCGCGGCCCACCATCCCGGGGAGCACGGCCCGGTTGCAGAAGAAGACCCCGTCCGCGTCGATCGCCATCACGCGGCGCCACTCCTCGTCCGTCACCTCGACCGTGGGCAGCGACGCGCCGGGGATGCCCGCCGAGCAGACGAGCACGTCGACGGGGCCGAGCTCGGCGGTCGTCCGCGACACGGCCGCGTCCACCTGGGAGGAGTCCGTGACGTCGCCGATCAGGCCGAGCGCGCCCTCCGGCGCCTCGCCGCTCAGGTCGAACGTCGCGACGCGCGCGCCCTCGGCGAGCAGGCGCCGCGCGGTCGCCGCGCCGATGCCGCTCGAGCCCCCGGTGACGAGCGCGACGCGACCCGAGAACCGATCGTCGATCGTCCGCGTCACGCGATTACCCTAACTTCTCGACGATGAGCTTTGACCCCGTCACCGACTATCCGCTGGGACTCCGGCGGCCCGATCTCGTCCGCACGCCGACGGGCCGTCCGCTGGACGAGGTGACGCTCGCCGCGGCCCGCGACGGGCAGCTCGCCGTCGCCGACACGCGGGCCACCGCCGAGACGCTCGGGCGCCAGGCCGAGGTCGCGCGCGCGGCCGGCCGGGCGCAGCTCGCGGCGAACCTCGAGCGGGCGGCCGAGCTGACGGGTGTCGACGACGACGAGCTGCTCGCGATCTCCCCGGCGCTCCGGCCCGGGCGCTCGACGGCCGTCGAG
>DASTKY010000009.1:0-4026 GCA_035715495.1 Gaiella sp.
GGCGTCCGTGAGCGCCGAGCCCGCCCGTCGGCAGAGCTCCGGGTCGGCGACGGTGCGGTCGACGACGGGCCACTCCGCCTCGAGGTCGCAGTAGACGGCCTCCGTGCCGACGACGAGGCTGCCCGGCTCGACGCCGCGGCCGCCGGCGAGCCCGACGTGGAGCACGGCCGTGATCGGGTGCAGGGCGAGCGCGCGGGCCGTCGAGGCCGCCGCCTCGACGGGGCCGACGCCGCAGACGAGCCCGTCGTGCCCGCCGAGCTCGCGCTCGGTCGCCGCGACGAGGAGGATCACGCCGACGTCGCGTCGAGCAGCTGGAGGAGGTCGTGGGCCGCGAGCTCGACCTCCTTGTGCCGCCACTCGGACGCCCGGTAGACGCAGGCGATGAGCCCGCTCCGGTGCACGCGCCGCAGGTCGCCGTAGACGAAGGCGTAGCGCGCCTTCGTCCCGTCGGTCGCGCCCTCGGTGAGCCCGAGGTGCCAGACGGCGTAGTCGTCCCAGCCGTGGGACTCGAGGTAGCGGTTCTCGGCCTCCGCGTCCGGCTGCGCGTCGCCCCAGTCGCTCTCGAGCACGTACTGCCTGCCCTCGATCAGCCGGCGCGCGTGCGCGACCGCGTCGGGGTTCACGGCGTAGGAGGCCACGCCGCCGATCGTAGACGGGCGCGAGCCGGGCCCGGACGGGGCGGCGCCCGTGCCCTTCGACACGGGCGCCCGCCTCCCCCTGCGCCGCCTAGCGGCGCGCGTACCGCCGCACCGCGCGCTCGAACGCGTCGGGCACCGCGGCACCGGACTGCAGGTTCGTCTGCGCCCTCCGCTTCGCCGCGCGCTCCGCGGCGTCGGGGATCACGACGATCGTGCGCGACGAGACCAGGGGCTCGTCCGGCTCGACCGAGGGGATCCACGCTCCGGCCGACGGCCCGAACGAGGCCGCGACCGCGCCCGCCACGACGAGGGCGACGGGAAGACGTCGAAGGTGTCTGCCGTTCATGATCCGCTCCTTCCGCCCGACACTGCTCTCCATGGCGTCGAGGCTAGGAGGGACCACCCGGCGCGTCGTGCGCCGGGACGACGCCCCGTGTGTCACGCCTGCGACAGAGTCGCCGGCGTCGCGCGTCAGGCGGCCGGCGACCCGCCGTGCGCGACGCCGAGGCCGTCGGCGAGGGACAGCGCGGCACCCCGCTCCCGGGCGGAGACGTACTCCTCGGGCCCGCAGAGGGCGCGGGCGCGCTCCTCCGTCGTCTCGTGCAGCTGGCGCTCGAACGGCTTGAACTCCGCGCCCATCTCCGCGAGCAGGGCGCCCGCCACGCCGAGCAGCGTCGCCGCCCGCTCGCCGTCCCCCGCGACGGCGGCCACCGACGCGAGCCCCTCGAGGCACCATGCGAGGTCTTCCTTGTCCCCCGTCTCGTCGGCGAGCACGAGGGCGTCGCGAAACCGCCCGTCGGCCGCCACGTGGTCGCCGAGCATCAGGTCGACCGCGCCGCGGTTGAAGAGCGAGCGGGCGATGTTCGCGGTGTCGCCCCGCGCCACGAGCAGCTCGTGGCTCTCCTCGAAGAGGGGGCGGGCGCGCCGGTAGTCGCCCGTCGTCAGCGCGACGTCGCCCAGGTTGTTGATCGCGAGCGCCGCGATCCTCGTGTCGCCGACGTCGCGCGCGAGCTCGACCGCCTCCTCGAGCGCGGCGGCGGCGCGGTCGGGGTCGCCCGCCGCGAGGACGATCGCGCCGAGGTTGCTCAGCGCATTGGCGACGAAGCGCGGCTCGCCGTCGCGCCGGGCCGCCTCGAGGGCGGCCTCCGAGGAGCGGGTCGCCGCGGCGTAGTCGCCCTGCAGCAGCGCGTGGGCGGCGGAGGCCGTGTGCGCCCTGCGCAGGAGCTGCGCCGGCAGCTCGTCCCCGTCCGCGAGCGCCTCGTCGAGCCGGCCGCGGCCCTCCGACAGGTACCCGCGGACGTACCAGAAGCGGCTGAGCGCGACCGTGAGGCGCAGCCTCAGCGTCCGGTCGCCGTCCGCCCCGAGGTGGTCGAGCGCCGCGCGGAGGTTGTCGTGCTCGGCCTCGAGCGTCGCGAACCACCGGGACTGGTCCTTGCCGCTCAGCTCCTGCTCCGCGGTCTCCGCGAGGGCGAGGCACCACTCGGCGTGGCGCCGCGCCGTCTCCGCCCCGTCGCCGTCCTGCAGGCGGCCCGCGGCGTACTGGCGGACGGTCTCGAGCATCCGGTACCGGCGCTCGACCAGGCCGTCGTGGACGACGAGCAGCGACGCGTCGAGAAGGCGCTCGACGAGATCGAGCGCGCGCGCGTCGTCGCCGCCCAGACAGACGCGCCCGACGGCGTCCAGCGTCGCGCCCGCCGGGAAGACGGAGAGCCGCGCGAGCAGCGCGCGCTCGTCGTCGTCCAGGAGGTCGTAGCTCCAGTCGATCGTCTCGCGCAGCGTCTGCTGGCGGGCGGGCAGGTCGCGCGGGCCTCCGGTGAGGAGCGCGAGGCGCTCCTCCAGCCGCTCGCGCAGCACCGCGGTCGGCAGCGTGCGGATCCGGGCGGCGGCAAGCTCGATCGCGAGCGGCAGCCCGTCGACGCGACGGCAGATCTCGAGCAGGTCGTCCTCGTTCTCGGCCGTCCGCGCGAACGACGGGTCGAGGAGCCGCGCGCGCTCGACGAAGAGCTCGACCGCCTCGCCGTCGGCGAGCGGCGCGACCGGGAAGACGTGCTCGCCCGAGACGTGGAGCACCGCCCGGCTCGTGACGAGGATCGTCAGGCGCGGAGCCCGTGCGACGAGCTCGGTGTAGAGCGGCGCCGCCTCCCGCAGATGCTCGGCGTTGTCGACGACGAGCAGCAGGTCCTGGGCCGCGACCGCGCGCAGCACGGCCGCCGCGGGATCCTCGCCGGAGGCGGGCGCCGCGCCGAGGCTCGCGAGGATCGTCTGGGCGACGAGCGCGGGGTCGCGGAGCGGCGCGAGCTCGACCAGCGCCGCGCCGTTCGCGAACGACGTCGCGGCCCGCCGCGCCGCCTCGAGCGCAAGCCGCGTCTTGCCGCTCCCGCCGGCGCCCGTGAGCACGACGAGACGCACGTCGTGGCGCTCGAGCAGCCCGACGAGCTGCGCCACCTCGCGCTCGCGCCCCACGAGCGTCGTGGGCGGCACCGGAAGCGGTGCGGCGTCGCCGGCCTCCGGCGCCTCGAGCTCGAGCGCCGGGTCGTGTCGGAGGATCTGCTGCTGGAGGTCGCGGAGGGCGCGCCCCGGCTCCAGCCCGAGCTCGTCGAGCCGGCCGTGCGCCAGCGCGTAGTGCGCGAGTGCGTCCGACTGGCGGCCGGCGCGATAGAGCGCGAGGATCGCGAGCTCCTGCGCGGGCTCGCGCAGAGGGCTCGCCTCCGCGTGGGCGACGGTCTCCGCCACGACCGCGTCGTGACGGCCGAGGGCGAGCTCGGCCCGGAACCGCTCCTCCGTCGCCGCGAGGCGGAGGTCCTCGAGCCGCTCGGCCTCGTCGCGCAGCGCCACGTCGTAGGCGAGGTCGCCGAACGCGCGGCCGCGCCAGAGGGACAGGGCGCGCGCCGCGAGGGAGCCGGCACGCGCGGGGTTCCCGGTCCGACGGGCGTCGGTCGCCTCGGCGAGGAGCTCCTCGAACCGCGCGCTGTCGACGTGGCCCGGCTCGACCGAGAGCGCGTAGCCGCCGGCGCTCGTGACGATCCCGCACGCCTCGGGCAGGACCTTGCGCACCTGCGAGACGTAGAGCTGGAGCAGCTTGCGCGACGACGCGGGGGGCGCCTCGCCCCAGAGGGCGTCGGCGAGCTCGTCGACGGAGCGCACGCTCCCGGCGGCGACGAGGAGCGCGGCGAGCAGCCGCCGCTGCATCGCCGCGAGCGGCACCGGCGCCCCGTCGACGACGACCTCGACCGGCCCGAGGACCCGCAGCTCGTCCATGCGGCCGATTCTGATCGTTGGGCGTCGCTCTACCGCTTCTCTACCGGCCCGCGCGAGCGTGCGGCGCATGTCGTACGCCGTCGTCCAGGACGTTCCCGCGAGCTGGGAGCTCTACGCCGCCTACGCGGCG
>DASTKY010000010.1:0-2731 GCA_035715495.1 Gaiella sp.
CTCGGCGAGCGGGTCGATCCCGCCGCCGCGGTAGCGGCGGAGCATGTACGGGAGCGACACCTCGGCGTCGGCCGGCGCGATCCGCGTCGTGTCGAGCCAGACCGCCGGCCGCCCGTCCTCGGTGAGGACGCCGCGCCCGGCCTCGACCTCCGCGAAGATCGCATCGGAGACCTCGTCGCGAGGGCCGAGCGAGTCGGTGAACTCCTCGCGGTCGGCGTTCAGCAGCACGGCGCCGTACGCGCGCGTCGTCTCCGGGATCGAGTAGCCCTGCATCGTCGCCGGCCAGGCGCCGCCGTTGGGGTGGTACTGGAGGGCGTCGAGGTCGCGCGTCTCCGCGCCCGCGTCCACGGCGATCCGCGTCGTCTCCCCGGTCGCGTTCGGATGGTTGGTCGAGAGCTCGCCGCGGCTCTCGGCCTCCGCGAAGCATCGCCCGCCCGACGCGAGCACGACCGTCCCGGCCTCGACCGCGTCCGCCCCGACCGGCGTCGCGAACGTCGCGCGCCAGCCGTTGTCGCCCGGCGAGAGCTCGGTCAGCCGGTGGTGCGCGAGCACGTCGCCCTCGCCCGCCTCGTACGCCTCCCGCAGCGCCTTGGTGATCGCGTGCCCCGTCCGGTCGCCGACCTGCAGGAGCCGCTTCCGCGTTGCGCCGCCGCAGCGGGCGAGGCGGTAGCCGCCGTTCTCGCGCGTGAAGCTGCAGCCCAGCTGCTCGAGCCAGCCGATCGCGCCCTGCGCCTCCGAGGTGAGGACTCGCACGAGCGCGGGGTCCGCGGTCTCGTGCGAGGAGCGCATGACGTCCTCGGCGTGGACGTCCGGGCTGTCGTCCGCGCCGAACGGCGCCTGGATGCCGCCCTGCGCCTTCGCGGAGTTGCAGGCCTGGAGCGTGGTCTTCGTCGCGACGGCCACGCGCGCCCCCGCGGACGTCGCGGCGACGCCGGCCGCGAGGCCAGCCGCGCCGCTGCCGATCACGAGCACGTCGATGAGCGCGTCGTCCGCCACGGAGCCGAATCCTATCGAATGTGCGGCTTGTTTCTAATGTCAACCATTAGCGCTGCTTATTCGAACGGTGGGTCGATAGACTGCCGCCCATGCCGCAGCTCGTCGAGATCATGCGACCCGACCTGATCGAGGTCGCCCCCGAGGACACGCTCGGCGAGGTGGCGGAGCGCATGACCGCCGTCAACGTCGGCGCGGTCGTCGTCAAGGACTACGGCCGCCTCATCGGAATCCTCACCGAGCGGGACATGTTGAAGGCGATGGCCGCGCGCGTGCACACGAGCGAGGCGCGCGTCCGGCAGTGGATGACCGAGGACCCGATCACCGCACCCGAGGAGACGGAGGCGGAGGCCGCCGCCCGGCTCATGCTCGACCACGGCTTCCGGCACCTCCCCGTCGTGGACGACGGCGGGCGCGTCACGGGCGTCGTCAGCCTCCGGCGCTGCGTCGCCGCGGTGAACGTCGCCAACGACCCGGCCTGAGCCCGGTCAGCAGGCGTCCGCGGTGCCGCGCCGCAGCGCGCCGGCCGCCTGGGCGACCGTCACCCTCATCTTCCTGAGCGCCCCGACCACCTTCGGGTCCTTCCGGATCGACTCGGCGAAGCGCTGCTGGGTCGACCCGGGCGTCGCCTTCGCGAAGAGGCAGTCTGCCGGCGAGCGCCGCCCGCCGATCCAGCCCGTCGCGTAGAGGTACTTCAGCGCCGGCCGCTCGTACGGCGCGCCGGCGAGGGTCGTCCGCGCCGCGGCCGGCGGGACGGCGTTCGCCTTCGCCGCCTGGACGACGAGCGCCTGGGCGCGGGCCGCCGTCACGGGCAGCTGCGAGAGCTGGGAGCCGGTGAGCGAGCCGAATGCGACCGCGAGGCTCGCGACGACGGCCGTGACGAGGGCGTACTCCGCCATGCCCGCATGATCCCGGCTTCGCGCAGACCGGTCAACGCCCGCGTGGACGACCTGGCACGAAGTCGGCACGAAGGACATCTGGCGGCGCCGCGCGTTGTTGTCGAAACTGACGACACACGTCACACGACACGGAGGGAAGGCGCGATGTTCGACGAGCTGACCGACGAGCTGCTCGACCTGCAGGCGACCGTGCAGGGGTACGGAGCGGCGCTCTTTGCGGTGGAGGAGGACGCGTGCAGCTCGAGCTGCTGCAGCCTCTGCACGACGGTCGTCCTCTGCTGCCATCTCTGCTGGTGACGCCCTCGCCGCCCGCCGTCCCCGCGCGACCTGCGCTCGCGCCGTGGTGTCGCGTCGTGGAGGACGGCGGCCGCGTCCTCGTCGAGCACGGGGGCACCCTCGTCACCCTCGAGGGGCGCGCCGCCGGCAGCCTGCTCCCGGCGCTGCTCCCGCTGCTCGACGGGACGCGGAGCGTCGACGAGGTCGGAGCCGAGGTCGGTGAGCGAGCGCGACCGGCCGTCGACCGCGCGCTCGCGCTCCTCGCCCGTCATCAACTGCTCGTCGACGGGCCCGTCACCGACGACGGCGGGCCGGGCTCGGCGAGCGCGGGCTCGTACGCCGCGTCGGTCACGCGCCGGATCAGCCCGGCCGGCGCGGCGGCCGCGCTCGCGGCCGCCTCGGTCGTCGTCTTGGGCTCCGGGCGACAGGCAGATGAGGTCGCGCGGCTGCTGCGCCTCGCGGGCGTCGGACGCGTCGAGCGGTCGACCGACGCGACGGGAGGCCCCTACGAGCTCCTCGTCGCGGCGCCGCCGCCCGACGACACCGGGCTCCTGGTGGACGTC
>DASTKY010000011.1:0-5587 GCA_035715495.1 Gaiella sp.
TCGCGGAAGCGGTAGCCGGTGTACTTCGGCTCGATCGCCGTCTCGAGCGTGCAGTCCGAGACGCTTGCGGCGAACGCCGCGGCGTCGATCAGCTGCTGGAGGACCTCGGTGACGCGCGCGTGGTCGTGCGAGCGCACCTCGGCCTCGAGCCAGCACCGCCCGGGGACGACGTTTCGCGCCGTGCCGCCGCGGATCAGCCCGACGTTGACGGTGGTGATCTCGTCGAGCCGGCCGTGCGGCATGTCGGCGATCGCGCGCGAGGCGGCGACGATCGCGGACCGCCCCTCCTCGGGGTACATCCCCGCGTGGGCCGCGCGGCCGACGAACGTGAGGCGGAGCTCCTGGGCCGACGGCGAGCCGACGACGACGTCGCCGATCGGGGCCGCCTGGTCGTAGACGTAGCCGAGCCGCGCCTCGAGCCGCGCGACGTCGAAGGCGGCCGCGCCGACGAGCCCGACCTCCTCCTTCGGCGTGAAGAGGAGCTCGACGCCCGCGTGCGGGCGCCCCTCCTCGACGATGCGCCGCGCGGCCTCGACCATCACGACGAGCGCGGACTTGTTGTCGGCGCCGAGGATCGCGCCGCCCGCGTTCCGGACCACTCCTTCCTCGACCACGGGTTCGAGCGCGCCGTCCACCGGGACGGTGTCGAAGTGGGCGCAGAGGAAGAGCGGGACGCCGGCCTTCTCGCGCCCGGGGAGCCTGCAGAGGACGTTCCCCGAGCCCGCCCCGATCGACGGGCCGACGTCGTCCTCGTCCCAGGCGAGCCCGATCGCGTCCAGCTCGCGGGTGATGCGGTCGGCGACCGCGCGCTCCTCGCCCGACGGGCTCGGGATCGCGCAGAGCTCGACGAGCAGCTCGACCGGGCGCGACATCAGGGGCTGCTGCACGCGGCGATCCTACGCGGGGGCGCGGCGGGAGAGGCTCAGCTGACGGCGGCGCCGACGCCGGCGGCCGCCCGGGTCCGCGCCCGCTCGAGCGCGGCCACGACGAACTCGCGGAAGAGCGGCGCGGGGCGCGTGGGCCGCGACTTGAACTCCGGATGGAACTGGCTCGCCACGAACCACGGGTGGTCGGGGAGCTCGACGATCTCGACGAGCCGTCCCTGCTGGAACGTCCCCGAGACGACGAGCCCGTGCACGACGAGCTGGTCGCGGTAGAGGTTGTTGACCTCGTAGCGGTGACGGTGCCGCTCGTGGATGACCGCCTCGTCGTAGATGTCGCGCACGCGCGTGCCCTCGCCGAGCTCGACGGCCTGCGCTCCGAGGCGCATCGTGCCGCCGAGGTCCTCGATCTCCTTCTGCTCGGGCAGGAGGTCGATCACGGGGTACGGCGTCTCCGGATCCATCTCCGTCGAGTTGGCGCCCTCGAGGCCGGCGACGTGGCGGGCGAACTCCGAGACCGCGACGTGCATCCCGAGGCAGATCCCGAGGTACGGGATCTCGCGCTCGCGCGCCACGCGGCAGGCGAGGATCTTCCCCTCCCACCCGCGCGACCCGAACCCACCGGGGACGAGCACGCCGTCGACGCGCTCCAGCTCGCGAGCCGCCTCTTCGTAGGACATGTCCTCGGCGTCCACCCAGCGGACGCGGACGCGCGCGCCGCTCGCGACGCCCGCGTGCTTCAGCGCCTCGTGGACGGAGAGGTAGGCATCGTGGAGCTTCACGTACTTGCCGACGAGGGCGATCTCGACCTCGTCGCTCTGCTCGCCGATCCGGTTCGTCAGCTCCTTCCACTCGCCCAGTTCGGCCGGGCCGGTCTCGAGCCCGAGCCGGTCGCAGACGAACTGGTCGAGGCCCTCGGTCATCAGGTGCTCGGGGACGAGGTAGACGTCCGGCACGTCGGGCGAGGAGAACACCGCGCCCGGGTCGACGTCGGCGAAGAGCGCGATCTTGTCGCGGATCTCCTCGGAGAGCAGGTCGCGCGAGCGGCAGACGACCGCGTCGGGGTGGATCCCGATCCGGCGCAGCTCGTTGACCGAGTGCTGCGTCGGCTTCGTCTTCAGCTCGCCGGCGGCCTCGATGAACGGCACGAGGGTGACGTGGAGGTACAGCACGTTCTCCGGCCCCACCTCGCGGCGGAACTGGCGCAGGGCCTCGAGGAACGGGAGCGACTCGATGTCGCCGACGGTGCCCCCGACCTCGCTGATCACGACGTCCGCGGGCTCGGTCTTGGCCGCGCGCCGGATCCGCGCCTTGATCTCGTTCGTGATGTGCGGGATCACCTGGACCGTCGCGCCGAGGAACTCGCCCTTCCGCTCCTTGCGCAGCACCGTGTCCCAGATCGCGCCCGCGCTGTGGCTCGCGTTGCGCGAGAGGTTCTCGTCGACGAACCGCTCGTAGTGGCCGAGGTCGAGGTCCGTCTCGGCGCCGTCCTCGGTGACGAAGACCTCTCCGTGCTGGAACGGGCTCATCGTTCCCGGGTCGACGTTCAGGTACGGATCGAACTTCTGCGCCTGCACACGCAGGCCGCGCGCCTTCAGCAGGCGGCCGAGCGAGGCGGCGACGATCCCCTTCCCGAGGGCCGACACGACCCCGCCCGTGACGAAGACGTAGCGGGTCGGCGGCCCGTCGCTCACGGCTCGCGTCCCAGCGCGTCGAGCTCCCGCAGCCCCGGCGTCGTCTCGATCAGCGTCCCGAGCGAGCGGCGGTCGGCGACGGCGGTGACGGCGGCGAGCGCTCCGATGGCGCCGATCCTCCGCAGGCCCGTCAACCGCCTCACGGACTCCAAACCTAGCATGGCCCCGAAGGCGTTCGATCCGGCGTCGCCGAGCATCGTCATCTCCCGGTGATCGTAGGGAGCGAGCAGGACGGCCAGGACGAGGCCCCGGCGCGGCCGCCCGCCGAGCAGCAGGGAGCCCGCGAGGAAGGCCTTGAGCGCGCGGCCGGGCCGCGTGTCGAGCTGGTTGAGGACGTTCGCCGAGAGCCCGACGAGCACCGCCCCGGAGACCGACCGCGTCCGCCAGAGCGCCCAGAGGGGGATCCCGACGAGCTTCAGGGTGCCCGTCGTCGCCCCGGCGCGGAGGTGCTCGCGGAACCCGCGCTCCGGGCCGCTCCAGAGGTCGTCGGCGAGGCCGATCGCCGTGACCGGCCCGACTCCGGGCTCCGCCAGCGCAGTCGCGGCGCCGACGAGCGGCACGCGCAGCCCGCGATGGTTCCTCGCCTGCGGCGCGAGCGTCGCGAGCAGGAGGTCGCGGAGCTGCCGCCCGCGGTGGGCGAACCCGCGCAGGTCGCGGCCGGTCGCGCGGTGCTCCAGGTCGAGCTCGACCTCGCGCACGCGGAGGCCGGCCCGGGCGGCGTCGATCGTCATCCGCGTCTCGACGCCGAAGCCCGCGGCGACGGGGAACACGGCCTCGCGCGTGGCCGCCGAGAGCGCGCGCTGCCCGGAGAGCGGCTCGCGGACGTCGAGGTCCCCCAGTCGCCGGACGAGCGCGCGCGCCACGGCCTTCGCGAGCCCCAGCCCGCCTCCCGTGCGGCGCGCGAAGGCGGCCACCGCGAGGTCGGCGTCGGCGTCGAGGAGCGGGGCGAGGTCGCCGCGCAGGTCGGCGTCGCACAGGAGCAGCGGACCCGGACGGCACGCGGGCTCCGCGAGCGTCAGCGCCTGACCCTTCCCGCGGCGCGGGAGCCGCACGACGCGCGCGCCGGCCGCCTCGGCGACCGCAGCGGTCGCGTCGACCGAGCCGTCGTCGGCGACGACGACCTCCGCCTCCGGGAACGCGGCGCGCAGCGCCGCGACCGTCTCGCCGATCCGGGCCTCCTCGTCCCGCGCGGCGACGAGGACGGTGAGGCCGTCCCTCACTCGGCGGCGGGCGGCGTCGTCGGCGGGACCGGCAGCACGCCGTCGACGGCGCTCGGCCCCACCCCGTAGCTCCCCGAGCGGGCGCCGGCGAGGAGGTAGACGAGCGCGACCTGCCCCGTCGCGTCGTCGATCCCGCTCACCGTCGCGAGGCCGCTCCGCCTGAAGACCGGCACGGCGGTCACCTTGTCGTCGGCCTGGTCGACGCCGACCGCCGGGAGCCGCGCCGCCGCGAGCCCGCCGTAGAGCCCGGAGAGGAACGTCTGCGTCTCGCCGCCCTGCGGCCGCGCCGGCCGGGCCACGACGACCGCGTCGCGCGCGCGCGTCGCGAGGCCCGACTGCTCCGCGACGAGATCGGCCGCGACGCGATCGAGAACGGGGTCCGGGCCGCCGTTGACCAGCTCGCGCGCGAGCTCGCGGCCGAGCTGCTCCCGGTTGTCCGGGCCGGCGAGGTCGCGCGTCTCGAGGTCGGCCCCGAGCGCGTCGTCGATCGCCTCGGTGTCGAGCGGCACGCGGAGGGCCCGCATCGTCGTGACCCGGCCGCCCGCGTCGCCGACCGCGCGCCGCACCGTCTCCGCGACGCCCTGGTCGGCCGAGCCGACGAAGACGATGCCCACGGCGCTCCCGTCGAGGCGCCCCCGGACGAGGTCGGGGTACGACGTGCGCGCGTAGTCGTCGAGCGCGTCGCCGCGGACGCCCGCCGCCTGCGCCCGGGCGACGGCGTCGTCCCGCTCTCCGCGCAGCTCCTCGATCCGCGACTGGAGGTTCTCGCGCTCCGCGTCGCTCACGAAGCCGCGCCCCGAGAGGCCGACCCCCACGAAGATCCCGAGCACGAGCGCCACGAACACCGCGGCCAGCGACGCGACGTGGTAGCGCAGGTCGAACACGGAAGGAGTCTAGGAGGGATCGGCGGGACGGGCCTCGTCGCCGGGGTGCGTCCGGTCGTCGCGAGGCACGGACGCAGAGAGCGCCCATCTCGTGGAGATCTGGGCGCGACCGAGGACGCGGCCTCGCGGCGATCCGGCGCTCCCCTGGCGACACAGCACCTATCCCGCCTAGCCGTCCTCGGGTGGTGGCTCAGAAGCCCAGGCCGTTGCCGATCGCGCGGGTGATCGAGTCGAGCACGTTGCGGAGCGCGGGCGACGCCAGCACCGCCACGACGATCGCGGCGACCCCGGTCGCGGCGAAGACGGCCAGCGGCCAGACGCCGACGCGCCGGCTGACGAGGCGCGAGACGCCCTTCGCGTCGACGAGCGACTCGCCGACCTTCAGGCGCGTGACGAACGTCGACGCCATCCCCGCCCGGTCGCGCTCGAGGAACTCGACGAGGTTGAAGTGCGTCCCCACGGCGACGATCAGGCTCGCGCCGCGCTCGTGCGCGAGCTGGAGCGCGAGGTCCTCGCTGATCCCGGGCGCCGAGACCGTGTGGAACGCGAGCCCGAGCCGGCGGAGGCGCTCGGCCCCGGGCGCGCTCCCGTCCGGGTACGCGTGCACGACCAGCTCCGCGCCCGCTCCCAGGGCCGCGTCGGAGACCGAGTCGAAGTCGCCCACGATCACGTCGGCCCGCAGCCCGACCTCGCGGAGCGCGTCCGCGCCGCCGTCGACCGCGACGAGCACGGGCCGGAACTCCCGGACGTACGGCCGCACCATGCGGAGGTCGGACTTGTAGCCCGGGCCTCGGGCGACGACGAGCGCGTGCTTGTCGCGGAACCGCGTCTCCAGCGGTGGGAGCTCGATCCCGGCGGAGAGGACCCCAGCCTCCTCCCGCAGGTGCTCGAGCGTGTTCTCGGCGAAC
>DASTKY010000012.1:0-3264 GCA_035715495.1 Gaiella sp.
AACCTACATCCAGGAACCCTCCTTCTTCAAGGACATGGGCCCGGAGCCGGTCGACCTCGAAGAGATCGGCGGCGCGCGCGTGCTTGTGAAGGTCGGCGACTCGGTTACCACAGACCACATCTCGCCTGCGGGGGCCATACCCTCCAGGATGCCGGCCGGACAGTACCTCATCCAGAAAGGCGTCGACTCGAGGGACTTCAACTCCTACGGCTCGCGCCGCGGCAACCACGAGGTCATGGTCCGGGGGACGTTCGCGAACGTCCGGCTGCGCAACCTCGTCGTCCCCGGCTCGGAGGGCACCTGGACTGCGCACCAGCCGTCGGGCGACGAGCTGACGATCTTCGAGGCGGCCGAGCGATACCTCGCGGAGGGCGTGCCGACGATCGTGCTGGCGGGCAAGGAGTACGGCTCGGGCTCGTCGCGCGACTGGGCGGCGAAGGGCCCGAACCTGCTCGGCGTCCGCGCCGTGATCGCGGAGAGCTACGAGCGCATCCACCGCTCGAACCTCCTGATGATGGGGATCCTCCCGCTCCAGTTCCTCCCGGGGGAGAGCCGCGAGTCGCTCGGGCTGACCGGGAAGGAGCTCTTCTCCGTCACCGGGGTCGAGGACGGCGAGGCGCGCGAGGTGACGGTCCGTGCGGACGACCGCGAGTTCCGGGCGACGCTCCGGCTGGACACCCCGCGCGAGCGCGAGTACGTCCGTCACGGCGGGATCCTCCCGTACGTGCTGCGGAAGCTCCTCGCGGCCTGACCGCGGCGTGGACGGGCTCCGGGCGGTTCTCGGGGGCTTCCCGACCGGCGTCGCCGTCGTCACGGTCGACGGCGGCGGGCAGCCGCTCGGCCTGACGATCGGGTCGCTCGTCCGGCTGGCGCTCGAGCCGCCCCTCGTCGGCTTCGCGGTCGCGCGCGAGGCCGCGCTGCACGAGCTCCTGCGCGACGACGGCGCGTGCGCCGTGTCGCTCCTGGCGGAGGGGCAGGACGCGCTCGCGGAGCACTTCGCCCGCGGCGTCCCGCCGATCGCGATGTGGACGGGGGTCGCCACGGAGCCCGCGCCCGGGCCGCCGCGGCTCGCCGGCGCGCTCGGCTGGCTCGCGTGCTCCGTGCGCGACGAGGTCGCGACCGGGACGCACACGTTCTTCGTCTGCGAGGTGGAGGGCGCGGCGCCGGGCGGGGCCGGGCGCGCGCTCGTCCGCGTCCGCGGCGGCTACACCGTGGCCTGACGCGACCCGCGCTACGCTCGCCGCCGTGAGCGCCCGCGACACGTCCTGGGGCATCGAGCCCGTCCCCGAGCGGCTGCGCGTCCTGAGCGGGCTCGACGTCGGGCTCCTCTGGGGGAACCTCGGCGTCTCGCTCCTCGTCGTGGTCGCCGGCGCGATCCTCGTGCCCGCCCTCTCCCTGCCGAGCGCGCTCGTCGCGATCCTCGTCGGCTGCGTGATCGGCAACGTGATGATCGGCCTCGCGGGCGCGATCGGCGCGCAGGCCCGGGTCCCGGCGATGGTGACGATGCGGCTCCCGCTCGGCGAGCGCGGCTCGTACCTCCCGACCGCGGTCAACGTCGTCCAGTGCCTCGGCTGGACGGTCTTCGAGCTCCTCGTGATCGCAACCGCCGCGGCCGCGCTCTCCGACGAGCTCTTCGGCGTCGAGGCGCAGTGGGCCTGGACGCTCGTCTTCGGCGCCGCCGCGCTCGTCCTCGGCCTGCTCGGCCCGATCGGGTTCGTCCGGACGGTCGTCCGCAAGGTCGCGATCTGGGTCGTCCCCCTCGCGATCGCCTACCTCGCCTGGTGGGCGCTGTCCGGCGGCGGGCTCGACGACGCGTGGAGCCGCCCCGGCGAGGGCGGTCTCACGACCTGGCAGGGTGTCGACATCGTCGTCGGCGTCACTGTGTCGTGGATCCCGCTCGCCGCCGACTACACGCGGTTCGCCCGCACGCCGCGCGGGGCCTTCTGGGGGACGACGGTGGGCTACGGCGTCCCCGACGCGCTCCTGCTCTCGCTCGGGGCCGTCGTGCTCCTGACGCGCGACGTCGCCGACCCGGCGGCGCTGCCCGCCGCGATCGCCGCGGGCGGCGTCGTCGCGCTCCTCGCGCTCGTCGCGCTGACCGCCGCGGAGACCGACGAGGCCTTCGCGAACGCCTACTCGGGGGCGGTCTCGCTCCAGAACCTCTTCCCGGGCGCGTCCCAGCGGCTGCTCGTCGTCCTCACGACCGGTCTCGGGACGATCGGCGCGCTCGTGCTCGAGCTGTCGAGCTTCTCGTCCTTCCTCTTCCTGCTCGGCTCGTGCTTCGTCCCGCTCTTCGCCGTCCTCCTGGCCGACTGGCTCGCCCACGGCTTCCGCTACGAGCCCACCGACGTCGCCCTGGCCGAGCGGCTCCGGCTCGGCCCGATCGCCGCATGGGTCGCGGGCTTCGCCGCGTACCAGTGGCTCTCGCCGACCGGGCCGCAGTGGTGGGTCGACCAGGTGCAGCGCCTCGACCCGCCCGCGTGGTCGATCGGCGCGACGCTCCCGAGCTTCGCCGTCTCGTTCGTCCTCGCCCTCGCGTTCGCGGCGGCGACGGGCCGGCTCACCGCGCCGCCCGCCCGCGCATGAGCCGCGTCGCGCTGATCGGGAACGTCTCCGTCGACCGGATCGCGGGCGCGGAGCCGACCGCCGGCGGCGGCGTCTTCCACGCGGCGCGCGCCGCGGCGCGACTCGGCGCCGACGTCGTCGCGATCACCCGTTGCGCCCCGGCCGACCACGCCGTCGCCCTCGCGCCGCTCGAGGCGCTCGGCGTGCCGGTGGAGGCGCGCGACGCCGTCGAGACGACCGCGTTCAGCTTCCACTACGAGGGCGACCACCGCGTGATGACGGTCGACGCCGTCGGCGAGGCGTGGACGGCGGACGACGTCACGGGCTGGGCCGCGCCGGCCCTCGCCGGCTCGGACTGGGCGCTCGTCGCCGGCCTCCTCCGGTCGCACTTCCCCGCGGAGACGGTCGCTGCGCTGGCCGAGGGCGGGCGGCGCCTCCTCCTCGACGCGCAGGGTCTCGTGCGGGTGGCCCGCGTCGGGGCGCTCGAGCGCGACGACCGGATCGACCGGGGCGTGCTCGCGCACCTCGCCGTCCTGAAGCTGAACGAGCACGAGGCGCGCACGCTCGCCGGCGCCCTCGACCGGAAGAGCCTGCTCGCCCTCGGCGTCCCCGAGATCGTCGTCACGCTCGGCTCGGACGGCGCGCGGGTCGTGACCGCGGAGCTCGACGCCCCGATCCACCCGCACCGCGTCGAGGTGC
>DASTKY010000013.1:0-9808 GCA_035715495.1 Gaiella sp.
CAACCTGCAGCGTCTCGATGGTCCGGTCCGCGGCAACGGCCACATCATCCAGGAGCTGGAGGCCGTGTTCCGCGGGGCGGGCTGGAACGTCATCAAGGTCATCTGGGGCGAGAACTGGGATCCGCTGCTCGCCGCAGACGAGGACGGCGTCCTCCGCAAGCTGATGGAGGAGTGCGTCGACGGCGAGTACCAGACGTTCAAGGCGAACGACGGCGCCTACGTGCGCGAGCACTTCTTCGGGCGCTACCCGGAGACGAAGGCGATGGTCGCCGACTGGACGGACGAGGAGATCTGGGCGCTCCGCCGCGGCGGCCACGACCCGAAGAAGGTCCACGCCGCCTACCACGCCGCCGTGCGCCACACCGGCCAGCCGACGGTGATCCTCGCGAAGACGATCAAGGGCTACGGCATGGGCGTCGCCGGCGAGGGGCGGAACATCACGCACCAGCAGAAGGCGATGAACGAGGAGGCCCGGCTCGCGATCCGCGACCGGCTCGGGATCGACCTCACCGACGAGGAGGCGACCGGGGCGTTCTTCCACCGGCCCGACGAGTCGGAGAGCCCCGAGCTGCGCTACCTGCTCGAGCGCCGCCGCGAGCTCGGCGGGAGCCTGCCCGCGCGCCGATCCGAGGCCGAGCCGCTGCCGACCCCGCCGCCCTTCGAGAACGTGCTGGCCGGGAGCGGCGAGCGCGAGAACTCGACGACGATGGCGTTCGTCCGGATCCTCAACGCGCTCGTCCGCGACAAGGAGATCGGCCCGCGCGTCGTCCCGATCGTCCCCGACGAGTCACGGACGTTCGGGATGGAGGGCATGTTCCGCCAGCTCGGGATCTACTCGCGCGTCGGGCAGCTGTACGAGCCCGAGGACGCCGGCGACCTGATGTTCTACCGCGAGGACCAGCACGGCCAGATCCTCCAGGAGGGCATCAACGAGGCGGGCGCGTTCTCCTCGTGGATCGCGGCGGCGACCGCCTACGCGAACCATGGGGTCACGATGGCGCCCTTCTACATCTTCTACTCGATGTTCGGGTTCCAGCGGGTCGGCGACCTCGCGTGGGCCGCGGGCGACAGCCGCGCGCGCGGGTTCCTGATCGGCGGCACCTCCGGGCGGACGACGCTGAACGGCGAGGGCCTCCAGCACGAGGACGGCCACTCGCACCTCCTCGCGGCGACGATCCCGAACTGCCGCGCGTACGACCCGACCTACGCCTACGAGCTCGCGGTGATCGTCCGCGACGGCCTCCGCCGGATGTGCACCGAGCAGGAGGACGTCTTCTACTACCTGACGGTGATGAACGAGAACTACGTGCAGCCGCCGCTCCCGGAGGGCGTCGAGGAGGGCATCCTGCGGGGCCTCTACCGCCTGCGCGAGGGCGCGGGCGACGGCCCGCGCGTGCAGCTCCTCGGGTCGGGCGCGATCCTCCGCGAGGTCGAGGCCGCCGCCGAGCTCCTCGAGCGCGACCACGGCGTCGCCGCCGACGTCTGGAGCGTGACGAGCTTCACCGAGCTCCGGCGGGACGGGATGGACGCGGAGCGCTGGTCGCGGCTCCACCCGACGGAGGCGCCGCGCCAGGCGTACGTCGAGGAGACGCTGGGGGCGACCGAGGGCCCGGTCGTCGCGGCGACCGACTACATGCGCGCCTTCGCCGACCAGATCCGCCAATGGGTGCCGCGGCGCTACACGGCCCTCGGCACGGACGGCTTCGGCCGGAGCGACTACCGCGTCGCCCTGCGGCGCTTCTTCGAGGTCGACCGGCACCACGTCGCCGTCGCCGCGCTCGACGCGCTCGCGCGCGACGGCGCGGTCGAGCCGGCGGTCGTGCAGGAGGCGATCGAGCGCTACGGGCTCGACGCCGACGCCGAGCCGCCCTGGACGCGGTGAGCTCGAGCGCCGCAGAGCGCCGCGACCGGTTCCGCGGGCTGCACGACGGCCCGGGGATCTTCGTGATGCCGAACCCGTGGGACGTCGGCTCGGCGCGGCTCCTCGAGGCGAGCGGGTTCCCGGCGCTCGCGACCACGAGCCAGGGGCTCGCCTGGTCGCTCGGCAAGCTCGACTCGCAGGTCACGCGCGACGAGCTCGTCGCGCACGTCGAGCACCTGACCGGCTCGCTCGACGTGCCGCTCAACGTCGACAGCGAGCGGTGCTATCCCGACGAGCCGGGCGGCGTCGCCGAGACGGTGCGGCTCCTCGCGGAGGCGGGCGCGGCGGGCTGCTCGATCGAGGACTGGGACCCCGAGACCGAGCGGATCGACGACGTCGCGCTCGCGGCCGAGCGCGTGGCCGAGGCGGCCGCCTCGGCCGAGGCCGCCGACGGGCCGTTCGTGCTCACCGGCCGGGCCGAGAACCACCTGCGCGGCGTCGACGACCTCGAGGACACGATCGCGCGCCTCGTCGCCTACCGCGACGCGGGGGCGCACTGCCTCTACGCGCCCGGGTTGACCCGGCTCGACCAGGTCGAGGCGGTCGTCGAGGCGGTGGAGGCGCCCGTCAACGTGCTCGCGCTGCCCGTCGGCCCGTCGGTCGCCGAGCTCGGGCTCGCCGGCGTGCGCCGCGTCTCGACGGGCAGCCTCGTCGCAGGCGCCGCCTACGCGGCGCTCGAGCGCGCCGCCGCCGAGCTCGCCGCCGGCAGCTCGCGGTACGCGGAGGCGCGCCTCTCGCGGGACCTGCTCGACCGCGCCTTCGGCTGAGCCGCGCCGGGGCTAGCGGCCGACGAGCGTGACGAAGGCCGGGTCGTCCCGGATCGGGTCGAAGTCCGTGTCGCCCTTCGCCATGCCCCGGCAGAACCCGTCCGAGAGCTCGATCGCGCGCTCGAGGTGCGCGACCGCGTCCGCCGTTCGGCCCGCGAGGCTCTCGCAGCAGGCGACGTTGTAGAGGAGGTCGGGGTAGTCCGGGTGCTCCTCCAGCACCGGGCGGGCGCGGTCCGCTGCCTCCGCGTACTCGCCCGCCTGGTAGAGCGGGTGGAGCGGCGCCCAGAGCTCGGGCGCGGCGGCGGAGACGCCGTCGGGCATCCGCACCCACGGGTGCCGGAGCCAGTCGTAGCCCGACTCGGTGGGCGGCGGGAACGACGAGTCGGCGAAGGCGCCGACCGAGACGACCACGAGGTCCTCCTCGTCCGGGCCGGTGTAGAAGACCGACGAGCCGCACTCGGGGCAGAAGTGGAAGACGTGGACGGCCGCGTCGGCCTCCTCGGAGACGCGGCTGAAGTCCTTGTACGCGCCTTCGACCGCCACCTGCGCGGACCTGAACGCCGCTTGCATCCCGAACGCGCTCCCCGTGCGGCGCTGGCAGGCGCGGCAGTGACAGGCGGAGACGACGAAGGGGTCGCCGTCCACCACCAGGCGGAGCTGTCCGCAGTGACAGGCGGCGTCGCGCGTGGCCATGCCGGACACCCTAGCGAACGGATGTTCGTCTGTCGAACGCCGCCGGTCAGCGGGCGCGACGCGCGTTCCTCGCCGCCTTGTTGACCGCCCGCCAGCGCTTGCGCTCCTCCGACGCGGCCCGCTTGTCGATGCGCCGCTCGAGGTGGGCGAGCTCCGCCTGGAGGGCGAGGTAGCTCTCCCAGCGCTCGGGCGAGAGCGTCCCGTCGTCGAGCGCGGCCTTCACGGCGCAGCCGGGCTCGCTCTCGTGACGGCAGTCGGAGAAGCGGCAGTGCGCGAAGAGGGAGGTGACGTCCTCGAACGCCTCCTCGAGGCCCTCGTCGGCCGACCAGAGCTGGAGCTCGCGCATCCCGGGCGTGTCGATCAGCAGCCCGCCGCCGGGGAGCTGCACGAGCTCGCGCCGGGTCGTCGTGTGCCGGCCGCGGCCGTCGTCGCGGATCTCCTGCGTCGCGAGCAGCTCCTCGCCGACGAGCGCGTTCACGAGCGTGGACTTGCCGACGCCGGACGAGCCGAGCAGCGCGCCGGTGACGCCGGGCCCGAGGATCGAGCGGACGACGTCGACGCCCTCGCCGGTGAGGCTCGAGAGCGCGTGGACGGGCACGCCGAGGGTGATCTCCGCGACCTCCGCGACCTTCGCGTCGACGTCGTCGGAGAGGTCGCTCTTGGTGAGGAGGACGACCGGCTGCGCGCCGCTCTCGCGGGCGAGGATCAGGTACCGCTCGAGGCGGCGGAGGTTCAGGTCCTCGTTCAGCGAGGTGACGATGAAGACGACGTCGAGGTTCGCGGCGAGCACCTGCTCCTCGGTCGCCTGCCAGGCCGTCTTGCGCGAGAACTTGGTGCGACGGGGAAGGATCGCGACGATCGTCCCGCCGCTCTCCTCGGCGCGGGGCGCGACGGCGCCCCAGTCGCCGACGACCGGGAGGTCGGCGGGCGCCGAGTCCTCGTAGAGCCGTCCGGCGACGTCGCAGCGGAGCTCTCCCTGCTCGGTCAGGACGTCGTGCGCGCCGCGGTGCGGTACGGCGACGCGGCCGGGAACGGCGCCGGCCTCGGCATGGGGGCGGAACTGCTCGGCCAGGATGTCGTTCCAGCCGAGCGCGGTGAGCGATGGCACGGTGATGGGTCTCCTCTCGGACTAGCTGAGCCAGGGCGCGTTCCGGCGCGCCCTCCGCGGTAGACCCGTCCCGGGTGTCAGTCGACGGGCCGCGGCGGGCGCGGCCAGGAGGAAGCGGTCTCTTTCATCGCGACGACCTCCTTCGTCGGGGACCCGGGCAGTATGCCCGCTGCCGCCGCCGGACGCCGGCGCGCGGCTACGCGACGCGGCGCAGCTGCTCGTCGAGCGGGACGAGGGGGAGGCCGAACGTGCGCGTCGCGTCGTCCGAGGCCGCGACGTTGTCGCCGGCCTCCATCATCTTCAGGAGGTCGCGCGTGAGCGGCACGTCGCCGGGCAGCCGTTCCGTGACGAGCGCGTTCGCCCGCATGAAGGCCATCGGCAGGTGGATGCTCGGCCGCTCGACGCCGAGTGCGCGCTTGAGCCTCGCCCAGAGCTCGTTCCAGTCGACGACGTCCGGGCCGCCGAGGTCGAACGTCCGGTTCGTCGCGTCCTCGAGGTCGACCGCCCGGGCGAAGTAGGCGGCCACGTCGTCGACCCAGATCGGCTGGATCCGCTGCTCGCCCGAGCCGGTGATGGGCGTCACCGGGGCCAGCTTCGCGATCTTGCGGAACGTGGGGAGGATGCCCCCGTCGGCCCCGAAGACGAAGCTCGGCCGGAAGACGACGAAGGGAAGGCCGGAGGCCTGCACCGCCTGCTCCATCTCCCACTTGGCGCGGTAGTAGGGCACGAGGTCCTTCGTCCGCTCGCTCGTGCCGAGCGCGCTCATGTGGACGAAGCGGCCGACGCCTGCTGCGCGCGCGGCGTCGACGAGGTCCCGCGTCCCGCGGCTCATGATGCGCTCGAACTGCTCGTCCTTGCCCTGCCGGATCGCGACGAGGTGGACGACGCAGCCGACGCCGTCGACCGCGCGCCGGAGGCTCTCGGCGTCGGTCATGTCCCCCGCGACGAGCTCGCAGCCCGCGGCCTCGAGCTCGCCCGCGGAGGCCGGGTCCCGGACGAGCGCGCGCACGGGGCGCTGGGCGTCGCGCAGCGCGCGCACCACGTGGCCCCCGACGAAGCCCGTGCCGCCGGTCACGAGAATCATGTCCACGGTTGTACGTGACCCGACCGGGCCCGGATCAAACCGGCGCGCGGCCGCTCAGCGGGTGCGCGGACCGGTGTGCCAGAAGACGAGGGCCGCGGCGGCCGCCTCCGCGAGGAGGCTGAAGACCGCGAGCACCTTGAGTGAGGTGGGAATCTGCCGCATAGACCGGTTATCGGCAGATCGGGTCGGATTGTCCAGCGGACCGGCTCACTACGATGGCCCTTCCCGTGAGCGCCCCGTTCGTCCACCTGCACGTCCACTCCGAGTACTCGATCCTGGACGGGGCGTGCCGGATCCCGGCCCTCGCGCGGAAGGCGGCGGAGCTCGAGATGCCCGCCGTGCCGCTCACCGACCACGGCTCGATGGCCGGCGCGGTGGAGCTGCACAAGGCGGCGGCCGACCAGGGCGTCAAGCCGATCTTCGGCTGCGAGGTCTACATGGTCGAGGACCGCACGGCGCTGACCAAGGGCCACGCCCACCTGACGCTCCTGGCGGAGGACCTGACCGGCTACGCGAACCTCGTCAAGCTCTGCTCGCTCGGCTACCTCGAGGGCTACTACTACAAGCCGCGCGTCGACTGGGAGCTGCTCGAGCGTCACGCAAAGGGCGTGATCGCGCTCTCCGGCTGCCTCTCCGGCCGCGTCTCGCGCGCCCTCAGCGAGCACCGAGAGGGCGACGCCGAGGCGGAGCTCGACCGCCTCGCGCAGATCTTCGGCCGCGACTCGACGTACGTCGAGCTCCAGAACGTCGGGCTCGAGGCGCAGCAGACCGCGTTCCATGCGCTCCCCGGCCTCGCCGCGAAGCTCGGGCTGCCGCTCGTCGCGACGGGGGACGTCCACTACCTCGACGCGGCGGACGCGTCGAGCCACGACGCGCTCCTCTGCATCCAGTCGGGCGACTCGCTGAAGAACCCCGACCGGTGGCGCTTCGGCGCGGACGAGTTCTACTTCAAGACCCCTGCCGAGATGGCCCTCGACTTCCCGGGCCACGACGACGCGCTGCGCCGCAGCCTCGAGGTCGCGGAGCGCTGCAACGTCGAGCTGGAGCTCGGGCGGATCCGCCTGCCGAAGTTCCCCGTGCCCGACGGCCGCGACGCGTTCGACTACCTCGTCGAGCTCTGCGAGCAGGGCCTCGTCCGCCGGTACGGGCGCGCGACGCCGGAGCTCCAGGACCGCCTCCGGTTCGAGCTGAAGACGATCCACGAGATGGGGTTCGCGGACTACTTCCTGATCGTCGCGGACTTCATCGGCTTCGCGAAGCGGAGCGGGGTCTCGGTCGGGCCGGGCCGCGGCTCGGCGGCGGGGTCGCTCGCCGCGTACTGCCTCGAGATCACCGACATCGACCCGATGCGCTACGGCCTCCTGTTCGAGCGGTTCCTCAACCCGGCCCGCAAGGACATGCCCGACATGGACATCGACTTCTCGGTCGAGGGCCGGGAGTCGGTGATCAACTACGTGACGGAGAAGTACGGCCGAGACCGCGTCGCCCAGATCATCACCTTCTCGAAGATGGCGGCCCGCGCGGCGCTCCGCGACGCCGGCCGCGTCCTCGAGATCCCGTACGGCGTCGTCGACCGCGTCGCGAAGCTCGTGCCGGAAGGGCCGGGCCAGACCCTCGAGGAGGCGCTCAAGCCCGGGGCGGAGCTCCGGAAGGCGGTCGACTCCGACCCGGTCGCGAAGGAGATCGTCGACCTCGCGCGGCCGCTCGAGGGGCTCACGCGCGCCGACTCGATCCACGCCGCGGGCGTCGTGATCGGGGCCGAGCCGCTGATCGACGTCGTGCCGCTCCAGCAGAAGGGGCCGGACGCCGAGATCGTGACGCAGGTCTCGATGAAGAACGTCGAGGCGCTCGGCCTCCTGAAGATGGACTTCCTCGGGCTCCGGAACCTCGACGTGATCGACAAGGCGGTCGAGCTGATCGGCGGCGGGCTCGACATCGGCGCGCTCCCGCTCGACGACCGGAAGACGTACGAGATGCTCGCCCGCGCCGACGCGTCGGGCGTCTTCCAGTTCGAGTCCTCCGGCATGCGCGAGGCGCTGCGCCAGGTGAAGCCGACGCAGTTCGAAGACCTGATCGCCCTCGTCGCGCTCTACCGCCCCGGCCCGATGCAGTACATCCCGAGCTACGCGGCGCGCAAGAACGGGCGCGAGGCGATCACCTACATCGACCGGCGGCTCGAGGCGATCACCGGCGACTCGTACGGGATCTGCATCTACCAGGAGCAGTACATGCGGATCGCCAAGGAGCTCGCGGGCTTCGATCCCGCCGAGGCCGAGACCCTCCGCCGCGCGATCGGCAAGAAGATCCACGAGCTGATGGCGTCGCTCAAGGGCAAGTTCCTCGACGGGTGCGCGGCGAACGGCGTCACCCCCGGCGTCGCCGACCAGCTCTGGAAGGACATGGAGTCGTCGCAGGACTACTCGTTCAACAAGGCGCACTCGGCCTGCTACGCCCTGATCGCGTACCGCACCGCCTGGCTCAAGGCGAACCACCCGTGCGAGTACATGGCCGCCCTGATCTCGAGCGTCATGAACACGAAGGACCGCGTGCCGCTCTACGTCAACGCCTGCGACGAGATGGGGATCGAGGTGCTGCCGCCCGACGTCAACTCCTCGGCGGTCGACTTCGCCGTCGTCGAGGGGAAGATCCGCTTCGGCCTCAACGCGGTGAAGAACGTGGGGGAGGGGGCCGCGCACCGGATCGTCGCCGCGCGCGCCGAGGGCGGGCCGTTCGCCTCGATCTGGGACTTCACCGAGCGCGTCGACCCGCAGGTCGTGAACAAGCGCTCGCTCGAGTCGCTCGTCAAATGCGGCGCGCTCGACTCGACCGGCTCGACGAGGCTCGGGATGCTCGCCGTGCTCGAGCAGGCGCTCGCCCACGGGCAGAAGCTCGCGGCCGACCGCCTCATGGGCCAGGCGTCGATCTTCGACCTCGGCGACGCGATGCCCGCGACGCCGACGCAGCACCCGCCCGTCTCGACCGCCGAGTACGAGAAGGCCGAGCTCCTCCGGCTCGAGAAGGAGACGCTCGGGCTCTACGTCTCCGAGCATCCGCTCTCCGCCGTGCGCGACCAGCTCCGGCGCAAGACCGACGCCGGCCTCGGCGAGCTCGAGCGGCGGCGCGACGGCGAGGTCGTGACCGTCGGCGGGATCGTCTCCGAGGTCAAGCACACGACCACGAAGCGGGGCGAGCCGATGGTCTTCCTGCTGCTCGACGACCCGACGGGCTCGGTCGAGATCGTCGTCTTCAACTCGACGTACCAGGCGGCCCGCGAGCTCTGCGTCGTCGATCGGATCCTCGTCGTCAAGGGGCGCGTCGACCACAAGGTGCAGGGGGAGACGAAGCTCATCGCCTCCGAGATGACCGGCTTCGAGGCCGTCGCGGAGCGCCGCGAGGTGCGGTTCGCGCTCGACGCCCGCGAGGCGCCCGCCGGGGTGATCCGCGAGCTCGCCCGGCTCGTGCGCGAGTTCCCGGGCGAGTCGCCCGTCTACCTCGCGCTCGACACGTCCGAGGGCCCGAAGACCTACGCCCTGGGCCCTGAGTTCCGGGTGCGCCCCGACCCGGACTTCCTCGCCGAGGCGCAGGCCCTGCTCGGCGGCGCCGCGCTCGTCTGATTCCGCGAGCGGGAATCCGCCGAGCGGATTCCCGCCGCTCGGATCCCCCGCCTGCGGCGGGGCCAGATCCCTGAACGCGGCCCGTGCGGGGCCGCAACTGCTCAGCGAGAGACCATGACGACGATTGCCGTTGTGCTCTTCGAAGGGGCAGAAGAGCTCGACTACGCGGGGCCGTGGGAGGTGCTCGCCGCCTGGGCGACCCAGTACCCGGACGACGGCGTCACCGTGTACACGGTGGGTGAGAGCACCGGGCCGCTGCGCTCCGCCAAGGGGCTCCGCGTCCTGCCTGACCACACGTGGGAGACCGCGCCCGCGCCCGACGTCGTGCTCGTCCCCGGAGGCGTCGGTATCTACGAGCGGCTCGAGGACGAGTCGTTCCTCGACCGGCTTCGGACGTTCGCCGCAGACGGCGTCCTCGTGACGAGCGTCTGCACCGGAGCCCTCGCTCTGGCTGCGGCCGGTCTCCTCCGGAACCGCCCTGCGACGACGTGGTGGGGGAGGCTCGAGCGACTGACCGAGCTCGATCCGACGATCGACGTGCGTCCCGACGAGCGGTTCGTGGACAGCGGAGAGATCGTCACCGCGGCAGGCGTCTCCGCCGGGATCGACATGGCGCTGCAC
>DASTKY010000014.1:0-2288 GCA_035715495.1 Gaiella sp.
GCACATCGTGATCTTCGGGGCGCTCGCGGCGATCGGCGCCGGGCTCCACGTCGCCGCGTACTACGTCGAGCACGAGACGACGCTCGGCCCGACGGGCACGGTGCTCGCGACCGCGATCCCGGTGTCGGTCTACGTCGCGGCGCTGTACGGCATCTACGCCGCCTTCACGCGGCACCTCGACCCGTTCCACATGTCCCTCGTCGCAGGGACGGCCGTCGTGATCGCCCTCGCGATCGTCCTGTCCGCGGTCGGCGCCGGGATCGCGGTCTGCCTGGTCGTCCTGATGTTCGCGCCGGTCGTCACCGTGCTCGGCTACGAGACGTTCGGGCACCGGCACGTGGCCGACGCGCTGGCGCGCATGCGCGTGGGCCGGGCGACGCGACAGCAGGCCTGAGCGCGGCCGCGGGGTCGCCGCCGCCCCGTGGATCGAGGAAGATGGCGGCGTGGGGGAGTACGACTTCACGGAGCTCGAGGACCACCAGTTCCTGAGCCTCGTCGGCCGCGTGATCCCGCACGACCGCCTGCCCGAGGCCGTCGACGTCCCGTCCCGCAGCGCGGCGCTCCAGCGTCTCGTCGCGCGGATGGCCGACGAGCGCGCGGGGCGGCCCGTGCTCGTGATCGGCGAGGGCGGCGTCGGGAAGTCGACGATCGTCGGCCACGCGATCCGCGCGCTCCCCGGCGCCGACGACTGGCTCGTGCTGCAGTCGGCCGCGTCGGACGTCGTCGCCGGGGCCATGTACGTCGGGATGCTCGAGCAGAAGGTCCAGGAGCTCGTCCACCGCATCCGCGACCGGGACGTCCTCTGGAACGTCACCCGCTTCGAGGAGACCCTCTTCGCCGGCCAGTACCACGGCCATCCGCGCGGGGTGCTCGACGCGCTGATCCCGCACCTGGAGGCGGGCGGGATCCGCCTCGTCGGCGAGATCGACCCGTCCGCGTACGAGCAGCTCGTGCAGCGGCGTCCGAAGGTCGTCGAGCTCTTCGAGGCGATCCGGCTGCCGCGGATGCCGGCCGAGGAGGCCATGGAGATCGGGGGCGTGTGGGCGGCGGAGCACGACGTCGCGATCGACGACGCCACGCTGCGCGAGGCGCTCGACTTCGCCGAGCACTACCTGTCGGGCCTCGCCGCGCCGGGGAACCTGCTGCGCCTCCTCGAGATGAGCAGCCAGCTCGCCGCCAGGAGGGGCGACGCGGCGGTGACGCCGTCGGTCGTGATCGAGTCGCTGGGGACCGCGACGGCGATGCCGCTCGAGATGCTCGATCCGCGCACGCCGCTCGACGTCGACGCGCTGCGCAGCCGGCTCGCATCGCGGGTGCTCGGCCAGCCCGCGGCCGTCGAGTGCCTCGTCGAGCGGCTCGCCCTCGTCAAGGCCGGGCTCACGGACCCGGCGCGCCCGCTCGGCGTCTTCCTCTTCGTCGGCCCGACCGGCACCGGGAAGACCGAGCTGGCGAAGGCCCTCGCCGAGTCGCTCTTCGGCTCCGAGGCGCGGCTCGTCCGGCTCGACATGAGCGAGTTCCAGACGCCCGAGAGCCTCGAACGGCTCCTCGCGGAGAGCACGAGCCCCGATGCCCCGTCGTCCGGCCTCGTCTCGTCGCTGCGCCAGCAGCCGTTCTCCGTCGTGCTGCTCGACGAGTTCGAGAAGGCGCACGCGAACATCTGGGACGTCTTCCTCCAGGTCTTCGACGACGGCCGCCTGACCGACAACGCCGGCGGGGTCGTCGACTTCCGGCACGCGGTGATCATCCTCACGTCGAACGTCGGCTCGACGGTGTCGACCGCGCCCGCGCTCGGGTTCGTCGGGGAGCGCTCGCCGTTCACGACCGAGACGGTCGAGCGCGCCGTCGCGCAGACGTTCCGGCCCGAGTTCCTCAACCGCCTCGACCGCGTCGTCGTCTTCCGGCCGCTCCAGCGCGGCCTGATGCGCGACCTCGTCGAGAAGGAGCTGCGGCAGATGCTCGACCGCCGCGGCTTCCGCGTGCGGCCGTGGACGGTCGAGTGGGACGACGCGGCGATCGACCTCCTCGTCGACAAGGGGTTCAGCGCGGAGCTCGGGGCACGGCCCCTCCGCCGCGCGATCGAGCAGGAGCTGCTCGCGCCGCTCGCGCTCGAGGTCGTCGGGCACCGCGCCCCCCGCGGCGACCAGTTCCTCCTGATCGGCGCGGACCGGCACGGCCGCCTGCGCGTCCGCTTCGTCGACGCGCACGCCGACGACCCCGTCGAGGCGGCCGAGGCGGACGACGGGGGCGAGTGGTCGCTCGCGCGGATCGCGCTGCGGCCGCGGCGGACG
>DASTKY010000015.1:0-4745 GCA_035715495.1 Gaiella sp.
CTACGACTTCGGCGAGCCAGGGCTGCGCCAGACCGTCGACGCGCTGTCCGCCGCCGGCGTCGGCCACACCGGTCGGCTCGGCCAGGTCAGCGTGCAGCCCGTCGGCTCCGTCGACGTCGCGATCGTCGGCTTCGCCCCGACGGACTGGTCGGCCTCGCTGACCGACATCGCCGAGGCCAAGCGCCTCGTCCGCCGCGCAGCCCGCACGGCCGACCTCGTCGTGGTCGCGATGCACGGCGGCGCCGAGGGGCCGGACGCCCAGCACGTCGCTCCGGGGAACGAGCGCTACCTCGGCCGCAACCGCGGCGACGTCGTCCGCTTCTCGCACGCGGTCGTCGACGCGGGCGCCGACCTCGTCGTCGGCCACGGCCCGCGCGTCCTCCGCGGGATGGAGTGGTACAAGGGCCGGCTGATCGCGTACTCGCTCGGCACGCTCGGCGGCTACGAGGTCGTGCCGCGGGGCGGCGCGCTCTCCGTCGGCGCGATCCTCCGCGTGACGCTCTCGAGCGACGGCAGCTTCGAGACCGGCAGGCTCGTCGCGACCCGGCTCGTCGGCGCGGGCCTGCCCGCGCTCGACCCCGCCGAGACGGCGCACGGCGTCGTGCGCGAGCTCTCGCAGGAGGACTTCGGCAGCCGCGCCGTCACGATCGCGGGCGACGGGCTCCTCTCGCGCTAGCGCGCGTCAGCGCCTCGTGAAGACCCAGTCGTTCGCCCGCGCCTGCATGTGGCACGAGACGCAGAGCCGCCCCTGCGCGAGGACGCCGTAGCGCGACCCCGTCCGCGTGTACTCGACCCACTGCCAGCGGCCCGCCACCTTCCGCATGACGGCCACCTGGCCCGCCGGCCCGCGCGCCCCGGGCTCCGCGATCGTCTTCACGATCACGGTGCCGTTCGGGAACCGCCGGCCGGCGCCGCGCGGCCGGCTGGCGTAGACGTTCTTCACCCCGTCGTGCGCGCCGGGCGTCGAGAAGGGCTTCCGGTTGAGCTTCGTCCACCGGGCGTAGCCGTCCGTGTACGCGGGCAGGCCGCCGGCGGCCTGGGTCGCGCCCGCGGCCATCGCGACGGCCCCGGCGACGGTGGCGAGCACCAGCACGCAGGCGACCGCGGGGCGCATGCAGGCCATTCTCCCGCGTGCGTCGGCGTCGCGCCAGCCGGCGCCCGGCGACTGGCACGCGTTGCGCCGGGACGAGCGGGTCGTGCAGACTTGACCTCGGCCCGTGAACGAGCTCGTCAACCCCCGACGCAGGCCCGTCGACGAGCCGCGCACCGCGCGGGGCGCCCGCGTGCTCGCCGTCGAGGCGCTGGGGCCGCTGACCGCGCTCGGCGGGATCGTCTGGGCGCTCGCCCAGCCGTACCGCGTCACGTTCTTCTACCCGGACGGGAAGGATCTCTGGGACTGGCTCGTGCAGCCGCCCCTCCTCGTGGTCGCCGCAGGGCTGGCGTTCGCCCTGCTCGTCGCGCCGGGCGTGGTCGAGGACCTCGAGCGGCAGAGCGCTCGACCCGAGGATGCCACGGGCTGAGACGGCGCACTGGCTCTTCGCGGCCGGCGTCCTCTTCCTCGGGCTCGTCCTGCTCGCCGAGGCGATCGTGGGGCCTGCCGTCTTCCGGCAGCGGCCGTGGCGGGCATGCCTGTGGCCGTCGCTCGCGCTCTTCGCGGGCGTCTGGCTCTGGGTCATCACGATCTTCTCGACCTTCTCGACGCTCCACCTGTTCGCGCACTCGCTGTGGGCGCAGGCGGCGACGGCGGCCGGCGCGGTGCAGCTGGCCGTCGTGCGTGGCCGGCTGTCGTCCCCCTACTGGTCGCTCGTCACCGCCGCCGCCCTCTTCCTCTCGGGCGCCTCGTTCCTCGTCCACGAGCAGAACGGCTGGCTCTTCGCCCGGTCGGCGTTCCTCCACCACCTGATCGGCTGGACGCTCGTCGTCGCGAGCGTCTTCCCGATCGGCGAGGCGCTCAGGCCGCGCCGGGCGCTATGGGCGTACGGCTTCGCGGCGACCTGGATCGCAATGGCGGTGATGCTCTTCGCCGACCGGGACGTGGCGCCGATCTTCGGCCACCTCTCCGACCTCGCGGGCCGGGCCTCGGCGCCGTGAGGCTCGCGCTCGCGGCGGCGGCGCTCTTCGCGCTGGCCCTGCCGGCGACGGCGGGCGCGCACGCGACGCTCCAGCGGGCCGAGCCCGAGGTCCAGGGCCGCGTCGAGACGCCGCCGACCGCGGTCGTGCTGCGGTTCGACCAGTCCGTCGTCGCCCCGCCGGACGCGATCGTCGTGTACGCCGAGGACGGCCGCAAGGTCTCGGGGGTCGTCTCGCAGGGGGACGACGGCCTCCTGATCAGGGCTCCGGTCGAGGGGCTCCGCGTCGGGGAGGCGTACACCGTCCGCTGGCGCGAGCTCTCGGCGGACGGCCACGTCGGCCACGGCGTCTACACGTTCGGGGTCGGCGTCGACGCGCCGCCGCCGACCGAGGCGGTCGGCGCCTCGGGGATGACCTGGCGCGACGACGTCGCCCGCTGGGCGCTCTTCGTCTCGATCGCGCTGCTCCTCGGCGTCGTCGGCATCCGCCTGGTCGTCCTCCCGCGGACGGTCGACCCGCGCGTCGAGCGCCGGGTGCACGTGCTCGGGACGGCCGGCGCCGTGCTCGCGCTCAACGCCGGGATCATCGGCTTCGTGATCCGCTCCGCGAACGCGCTTCAGGTCTCGGGCGTCGACCTGCTCTACGCGGACCTCTCGCCGTTCGCCGAGGAGACCCGCTTCGGGATCGCCTTCCTCGTGACGACGCTCGGCTTCGGCGTCTGCCTGACGATCCTCGCCCTCTCGTGGGTGCTCGACCGGCCGGGCCTCCGCTGGCCCGCGTTCCTGCTCGCGGTCGCGCTCGTCTGGGGCTACCCGCTCTCCGGCCACCAGGCGACCGAGCCGAACGCGTCCCTGCTCGGCCAGGTCGCGGACTGGGTGCACCTCGTCACCGCGATGCTCTGGGTCGGCGGGGTGCTGACGCTCGCGGTCGTCGTCTGGCCGCTGGCGCCCGAGCTCCGGCGCACGGCCTTCGTCCGCTTCTCGCGGATCGCGATCGGGCTCGTCGGCGTCCTCGTCCTCGCGGGCACGGTCGTCGCGATCGAGCGGCTCCCCACCGTCTCCGACCTGTGGGAGACGAGCTACGGGCGGACGCTGCTCGTCAAGCTGGCCCTCGTCGCCGTGGCGCTCGCCTGGGGCGGGATCCACCACACGTTCGTGCGGCCGCGCCTCGAGCGCGGCACGGCGTCGGGCCGCGTCGGCCGCAGCCTGCTCGGCGAGAGCACCGTCGCGGTCGCGATCCTCCTCGTCGCCGCCGTCCTCGTGAACGGCGCCCCACCGCCCGTCGACCAGGGCAAGGCGACAGCGGTGTCGAAGGCGCGGCCCTAGTTCGACCCGGACAACGCTCCTGTCGAAGTAACACAAGCGTTGTCTGCCGCTAGCGTTCCGCGCCGTGCGCGTGGCGATCTCCGGCGGGGCCGGCTTCCTCGGCCTCCATCTCGCCCGGCGGCTCGTCGCGGAGGGGCACGAGGTCCGGACGCTCGACCTGGCGCCGCTCGACGACGCGGGGCTCGACGGCCGGATCGAGGAGCTCGAGGGGGACGTCCGGCTGGCCGCCGACGCCCGGCGCCTCGTGGCGGGCGCCGACGTCCTCGTCCACGCCGCCGCGGCGCTCCCGATCCAGGTGACGCGCGCCGCGATCCGCTCGGTCAACGTCGAGGGCACGGCCGTGACCCTCGGCGCCGCGCTCGAGGCGCGCGTGCGGCGGGTCGTCCTCGTCTCGTCGACCGCGGTCTACGGCGTCCCTGACCACCACCCGATCCACGAGGACGACCCGCTCGTCGGCGTGGGGCACTACGGCGAGTCGAAGATCGAGGCCGAGCGGCTCTGCCTCGCCTTCGGCCGGCGCGGCCTCGAGCCGGTGATCGTGCGACCGAAGACGTTCGTCGGGCCCGAGCGGCTCGGCGTCTTCGAGATCCTCTTCGACTGGATCCGCGAGGGCCGCCGCATCCCGATCCTCGGCGACGGCACGAACCGCTACCAGCTGCTCGCCGTCGAGGACCTGGTCGACGCCGTCGTCCGCGCGCTCGACGCGCCGGTCGCGGGGGAGGCGCTCAACGTCGGCGCCGGCCGTTTCGGCACCGTCCGCGAGGACCTCGAGGCCCTGATCGGGCACGCAGGCTCGCGCTCACGGCTGCGCCCGGTCCCCGCCCGCCCGGCCGAGCTCGCCCTGCGGGGGCTCGAGCTCGCGCGGCTCTCGCCGCTCGCCGAGTGGCACTACCGGACTGCGCACAAGGACTCGTTCGTCTCGATCGACAGGGCGCGGTCGCTGCTCGGCTGGGAGCCGCGGCTCTCGAACGCAGAGACGCTCTGCGCCACCTACGACTGGTACCTCGCGCACCGCGACGAGCTTCGCGGCGCCGGGACGACGCACCGCGTCCCCTGGGACCAGCGCGCGCTCGGGCTGCTCAAGCGCGTCAGCTGAGCGGCGTCTACGCTGCGGCCGAGATGCGCGACCTGCTCGACTACCGGGCCGAGTTCCCGATCCTCGAGCACACGACGTACCTCATCAACCACTCCCTGGCCGCGATGCCGCGCCGGGCGGGGGAGCGTCTCGAGGAGTACGCCCGCATGTGGGCCGAGCGCGGGATCCGCGCCTGGGGCGAGGGGTGGTGGACGACGCCCATGACGGTCGGCGACCAGATCGGGCGGATCGTCGGCGCGCCCGCGGGCTCGACC
>DASTKY010000016.1:0-2195 GCA_035715495.1 Gaiella sp.
TGGTACCTGCGGATCGCCGAGACGGGCTACGACTGGCCGTCCGCGACGCCTGCCTTCTTCCCGCTCTACCCGCTCCTCGTCGGCGGGCTCGGGCGGGTGCTCGGCGGCGAGTACCTCCTCGCGGGGCTGCTCGTCTCGCTCGCCGCCTGCGCCGCGGCCTTCGTCCTCCTCGACCGGCTCCTCGCGCCCAGGCTCGGGAGCGCCGACGCGCGGCGCGCCGTGCTCTACCTCGCGCTCTTCCCGACCTCGCTCTTCCTCGGCGCGGTCTACGGCGAGTCGCTCTTCCTGCTCCTCGCGGTGGCGGTCTTCCTCCTCGCCGAGCGGGGACGGCTCGGCTGGGCGTCCGCCGTCGCGGGGCTCGCGCTGCTGACGCGCGCCCAGGGGGTCGCGCTCCTGCCCGTCCTCGGGATCTACGCGTGGCGGGCCGGGCTCCGCGGCCGCGCGGTCGGCCTCCTCGCGGTGCCCGTCGGGATGTTCCTCGCCTTCCCGCTCGTGCTCGAGGCCTGGGTGGGCCACGGGCTCGCGTTCCTCGACGCGCAGCGGATCTGGGAGCGCTCGGTCGCCGTCCTCGGCCCGCTCGGCGGGCTCGTCCAGGCGATCGGCGAGGGCGACGTCGTGGGCTCGCTCCTCGCGATCGCGATGCTCGCGCTCGCCGTGCTCGCGTGGGGGTGGCTCGGCGCCCCGTACGGCGTCTTCGCGATCCTCGCGCTCGTGATCCCGATGGCGCTCCCCTCCGAGCGGCTCGGTGGCCTGTACTCGTTCCCGCGGTTCGCGCTCGTCGCGTTCCCGTGCCTCGCCGCGCTCGCCGTCCTCGGCCGGGACCGGCGCGTCCACGTCTCGGTGGTGGCCGTTCTCGGCGCGGGGCTCGCCGTGTACGTGGTTCGATGGGCCCTGTGGTACTGGGTCGCCTGACGGAGGTCCCCCGCGCGCGGCTCGTCGGCTGGGCGATCCTGGTCGGGGCCCTCGCCGCCCTCTCGTACGCGGCGCGGCTGGGGGACGGCGACACGCCCGACGACGTGCTCTACCGCTGGTCGACGGCGGTCGGCGGCCTGATCCAGTACGCGCTGATCCTCGCGCTCGTGCTCCTCCTCGCGCGCGGGCTCGCGCCGTCGACGCTCGGCCTGCAGCGCCCGCGGTCGTGGGCCGGGGCCGCGGGCCGGCTGGTCGCGGCGCTCGTCGCGATCTGGATCATCGGGTTCGTCCTCAACCTCTTCCTGGAGGCCGGCGAGGAGCAGGGGCTCGTGCCGGACGCGTGGGACTCGAGCCGGGCGGCCCCGTTCGTCGCGAACTTCGTGGTCGTCGCGCTCGTGGCGCCCTTCGTCGAGGAGCTCACCTACCGCGGCCTCGGCTACGGCGCGGTGCGCGACGCGTTCGGCGTCGTCGCGGCGATCCTCGTCACGGCGGTCGCCTTCGGGCTCGCCCACGGGCTCGTGATCGCCCTGCCCGTCCTCACCATCTTCGGCGCGATCCTGGCGTGGCTCCGCTACTCGACGGACAGCATCTACCCCCCGCTGCTGCTGCACGCGGTCTTCAACGGCGCTGCGCTGATCGCGGCGGTCACGGTGTGAGCGCGGACGAGCGCATCGAGCGGCTGCGGGCCGAGGTCTCGGCGAACGACGCAAAGATCGTCGGGCACGTCAACGAGCGGCTGCGGATCGTCCGCGAGATCTGGGCGCTCAAGGCCACGAGCGGCGCCGGCCGCGTCGACCCGGACCGTGAGCGGCGGCTCCTCGAGCAGCTCCACGCGGCCAACGCGGGCCCGCTCTCGGACGAGGGCCTGGAGCGCCTCGTCGCGGAGCTGCTCGCGCTCACGAAGCGCGAGCTCGGCCCGGAGTGAGCGGGCGCGCCGCGCCCGCGAGGACCAACCCCAGGACGAGCGCGCCCAGCGTCACGACGAGCGCGTCGAGGATCCCCGACCGCTCGGCGAGGAGGCCGATCAGCGGCGGGCCGGCGAGGAACGCGGTGTAGCCGATCGTCGTGACGACCGAGACGCGCGCGGCCGAGCGGGCCGGGTCGTCGGCGGCGGCGCTGATGCCGAGCGGGAACCCGAGCGACGCGCCGAGGCCCCAGAGCGCGGCGCCCGCGAGGGCGACCGCAGGCGCGTCGCCGAGCACGACGAGGAGCAGCCCGGCGAGCGCGAGCGCCGCCGTGACGCGGAGCACGACCACCCTGCCGACGCGGTCGACGGCCTGGCC
>DASTKY010000017.1:0-6417 GCA_035715495.1 Gaiella sp.
TAGGAGATCCGCACGGAGCGCACCCGCGAGCTGCCGCGGATCGAGATGAGCTACATCGGCGGCTGAACGTGGGGGAACCCTGTGGTTCCCCCACGCGGCTACGCCCAGTCCATCGGCTCGTAGCCGCTCGTCACCGGCGCCGAGACGATCAGCACGCGGGCGACCGCGGCGCCGTCGTTGCGCACCGTCCGCTTCGGCTCGGGCTCGAGGCGCGCGTACGACCCCGGCCTCAGGGCGTGCTCGGCCCCGTCCGCGACGAGCGTCGGTGTGCCCTCGAGCACGAGGAAGAGCTCCTCGTGCGCCCGGTCGAGCTCGTCGTGCTCGGGGATCGAGTCGCCCGGCTGGAGCTCGACGGCGTTGATGCCGAACGAGTGCACGCCGAGCGAGCGGCGCACCAGCACCCACTTGCCGTAGTCCCGCTCGAGCTCGTCGTCGTGTCGAACCGTCACCGCGTCCATCGCTGACCTCCTCGCCCTGGATACGGGCCCGATCCTGACAGAACGGTCGTGTGAGCCGGCCGGAGCGCCGCGGTAAACTGGCCGGATGACCGGCTACGCGGAGGCACGCCGGCTGCTGCCGCGCGGCTGGAGCCATTTCGCGCTCCAGTTCGCGGTGTGGTTCGGGTTCTACGCCGTCTACCAGGTGGCGCGCGGCGCCGCGGACCGCGGCGGCGTCGCCGACGCGTTCTGGAACGGGACGCTGGTGATCGAGGCGGAGAACAAGTTCCACGCGCTCTTCGAGCCGGCCGTCCAGGACTTCGTGGAGCGCTCCGGCTTCCTCATCCTCGCGACCTCGTACACGTACTGGCTCTCGCAGTTCGCGGTCGTCGGCCTCACGCTGCTCTGGGTCTACTTCCGCCACCACGAGCGCTTCGCGGACTTCCGCAACTGGCTGATCGCGGCGAACCTCGTGGGGCTGATCGGCTACGTCCTGATCCCGACCGCCCCGCCGCGGATGTTCCCCGAGTGGGGCTTCTCGGACACGCTCGCCGAGTACGCGTCGGTGAACCACGAGAGCGGCCTCGTCGCGTTCACGGCCAACCCGTTCGCGGCGATGCCGAGCCTCCACGCGATGGACGCTCTCATCGTGGGGATCGTGATGGCGTCGGTCTGCCGCTCGCTCGTGGCGCGCGTGCTCTGGCTCGCCTGGCCTGCCTGGGTCTGCTTCGCGGTGATGGGGACCGGCAACCACTACTGGCTCGACTGCGTCGTCGGCTTCCTCATCGCGCTCCTCGTCGCGGCGCTCCTCTTCCGGGGCCGGCTGCGCCGCGTCCTCACCCGCGCCGCGTGACCGAGTCGCGCGACGAGCCGCGCGTCAACCAGCTCGACCGCGTCAAGCAGGAGTACACGGCCGCCGCGCGGGAGATCCTCCAGCGGTCGATGCGCGGCGTCGCGAAGACGAAGCTGACGCCGGACATGCTGACGCTGGCGGGCGTCGTGCTCTGTCTCGCGGGCGCGGTGCTCGTCGGCTTCGAGCAGCGCAACGAGTACCTCTTCTTCTGGCTGGGCGGCGCGCTCTTCGTCGTCGGCTCGATCGCCGACATCCTCGACGGCGCGCTCGCCCGCGCCGCGAGCAAGGGGACGGTCTTCGGCGCGTTCCTCGACTCCACCTTCGACCGCGTCGGCGAGGCGGCGATGCTGGCCGCGATCGGGCTCTCGTTCATGCACGACGGCAACGAGATCGCCCTGATGGCCGCGTTCGCCGCCGTGATCGGGTCCTTCCTCGTCTCGTACACGCGCGCGAAGGCGGAGGCGATCGGGCTTCGCGGCGACGTCGGCTTCGGCTCGCGGGTGGAGCGCGTCGTGCTCGTCTCCATCGGGCTCGGGCTCGCGCCCTGGGGTCTGCTCCAGTGGCCGATCTACGTCCTCGCGGCGATCGCCTGGCTCACGGTCGCGCAGCGGATCCTGTTCGTGCGGCGCCAGCTGCGCGAGCTCTCGCAGCCCGCCGCCTGACCCCCGTCCGGGGACTTGCCCGGGCGCCTCGGCGGTGGAACCATGACCTCCCTGACGGCCGCCCGCCGCGCGGTCGCCGAAGGAGGTCAGGGAGCGTGGGACGGCATCGCCTGTACGCCGCCGCGATCGCCTGCACGGCGATCGCCGCCGTGCTCGCGCCCACCGAGGCCGCCGCGTCGGAGCTCATCGCGCGGAATGCGACGAACGTCCGCGTCCAGGCGGACGCGCAGGGGCGCGCGCTCGTCTCCTTCCGCTCGGAGGGCCGCTCGCGGCAGTTGCTCGCGTGGGGCGCGACCGATGCGCAGCCGCCGAGCCCGAGCAGACCGCAGGTGGCGTTCAGGCTCCGATACGGCGGCAGCATCGGCCCGAACGTCTGCAGGGCCTATCGCGGCCCGCCGCTCGCCTGGCGCGTGACCGCGTGCACGACGCCGGCGGGCGACCACTGGGCGCTCCAGGCGTGGCAGCGGATGCTCCCGAACTACGGCGTCGCACCGACCGCGAAGCAGACGGCATGGGAGCTCCGCCTCTCCCACTGGTCGGGGCCGCTCGCCGAGCTCGAGGTCTGGACGGACTGGTCGTACGGCCGCTTCCACCATCTCTACGGGCGCTTCACCCACCGTGAGGCCGGCGTCTTCGGCTTCCGCTCGACGCGGCTCGGCGTCCCGCTCGACACCCACGGCCGCAACATCTTCGTCGACACGCTCGGGAGCACGTACGGGCCGGGCTGGCGTCGCGAGAACAGCTTCCTCACCCACAAGCCGACCGGCGGGTTCTGTTACGGCTTCTACCCCCACGGGCCGCACCCGGTGGGCAGCGGCACCCGCTACCGGGCGACCGTGATCGGCCCCGGCGTGACGCCCGACGTGATGTGGGAAGGGCCCGCGCCGGGCCCGTACGACGCCGCCGCCGACGCCCAGGCGAACGCCGCGCAGCGCCAGGTGCTCGGGCCGGACCCGCTCTGCAAGGTCAACTAGCCGAGCGCGTCCGCGACCGCGTCGAGCCCGAACCGCCGCAGCTCGGCGACCTGGGCAGGATCGACCGGCGGCCGCGGCGACGCGGAGAGCTGCTCGCGGAAGCGCGCCTCCGCCTCCGGCTGCGCACCCGGCCCGTCGAGGCGGTACCGGGGAGGGAGCATCGGACCGAAGAGGAGCGGCTCCGCGAGGTCGGGCCGCGCCTCCAGGTCGGGCGCCACGCCCGCCTGCTCGGCAAGCGTGGCGGCGAGCGCGTTGTGCACCTCCAGCGGCGGCGCCGGCCCCGCGAGGGCCTGGCGCATCGCCGTCGCGTCCGGCGGCGGGAGCGCGCCCGACCAGAGGCCGACGACCCACCGCGCCTGGAGCTCGAGCACGGGGAGATACGGCCCCTGCTGCGGGTACAGCCCGAGCACGGCGAGGCCCGGCACCTCGGGATGGAGGGTCCGGTGGACGAGGGCGAGCTCGGGGCCGAGGACGCGCAGCACGTCGGCGTCGAGATACGGGACGTCGAGGTCGTAGCCCGTCGCGCAGACGATCGCGTCGAAGTCTCCCGCGCTCCCGTCGGCGAAGGTGACGGTGCGGCCCTCGACCGCCGTGATCGCGGGGCGACAGACGATGCTGCCGTCGGCGACCTGCGCGAGGTAGTCCTGGCAGAGCGCGATGCCGGCCACGAAGATGTCCGGGTCCGGCGCTGGCGCCCCGAAGTCGGCCGGCGAGCCGGACACCGTGAGGATGCGGTCGCGCAGCCGGGGGCCGAGCTCCTCGCGCGGAAGGTGGCGGCGCTCGAGCGCGCCGAAGAGCGTGAACCACCGCCAGTCGGAGAGCACGCCGCCGGCGATCTTCTGGATCACGTACCGCTGCTTGCGGAACGCCGACACGACCGGGGCGACGGGCGCGAGGTCGGAGGCGATCTCGAGGGCGCTGATGCCGCTCCCGTAGACGAGCGTGACGCGGTCGCCGAACGGCTCGGCGCCCGGGTAGTCGAACGCGTGCAGGAGCTCGCCGGCGAACGCCCCGAGGCCGTCCGGAAGATGCGGGCGCCCGAACCGGCCGGTCGCGACGACGACGGCGTCGAACGGCTCGCCGTCGACCGTCCAGCCGGCGCGCACCTCGCGCACGGGCGCGTCGAGGCGGATCCGCGGGGTCACGCCGAACCGCTCGGCGTAGTCGCGGAGATACGCATGGATCTGCGTCGCTGCCGGGTGCACCGGATGGTCGGCCGGCGGCGGTAGGTCCGAGAATGCCGTCATGGCGCGGCTGGTGTTCGTGCGCATCCCCGGCCAGACGCCGCTGTGGGCGCCGTCGGCGTGCCACTGGCCGCCGAGGTCGTCGCTCGCCTCGAACACCGTCACGTCGAACCCCGCCTCGAGGGCGTGCTTCGCCGCGACGAGGCCGCTCGGCCCCGCGCCGATCACGGCCACGCGGGCCCCCGCTCGGAGGTGCACGGCACGACGCTAGTCGATCCCCCTGCGCAGCACGAGCGCGTCGACGACTTGCGTCGATAGCGCAGACTTGCTATGTTGCTAGCACTTTGGCTGCTAGCAATCGAGATCGTGCAAGCATTCTCGTCCGGATGCCGTCGCCGCTCAAGGGCGCCCTCGTCCGCGAGACCGCGCGCCGCGGCTCGAACGTCAACGACGTGGCGACGGGCATCCTCGCCGAGGAGCTCGGCGTCCCGTTCACCCCGAGCGGGCGCCACCGCAGGGTGCTGGCCGGCTCGAGCCCCGTCCTCCTGCTCCGCGTGCCGCACGAGCTGAAGGACGAGATCCATGCCGAGGCGTCGCGGCGCGCGAGCAACGCGAACGACGTCATCCTGGCCGCGCTCACGGATGGGCTCGGCATTCCACGAGTGAGCAACCGAAAGGACACCATGGCCGAGAGCAACGGCTCGAAGAACGGGAGCGCGCGCTCCAAGGACAAGGTCCGCGTCGCGCTGATCGGCGTCGGCAACTGCGCCAACTCCCTCCTCCAGGGCGTCGAGTACTACAAGGACTCGAAGCCGGAGGACGCGGTCCCCGGCCTGATGCACGTCGACCTCGGCGGGTACCACATCTCGGACATCGAGTTCACGGCCGCCTTCGACGTCGTCAAGGGCAAGGTCGGCGAGGACCTCTCCGACGCGATCTGGGCGCACCCGAACGACACGATCAAGTTCTCGAACGTGCCGAACACCGGCGTCACGGTCTCGCGCGGCATGACGCACGACGGCATCGGGAAGTACCTCGCGCAGGTCGTCGAGAAGGCGCCCGGCGAGACCGCCGACATCGTCAAGATCCTCCGCGAGACCGGCACGGACGTCGTCGTCAACTACCTCCCGGTCGGCTCCGAGGCCGCGACGAAGTGGTACACGGAGAAGATCCTCGAGGCCGGCTGCGCGATGGTGAACTGCATGCCCGTCTTCATCGCCCGCGAGGCCTACTGGCAGAAGCGCTTCGAGGACGCCGGCGTGCCGATCATCGGCGACGACATCAAGTCGCAGGTCGGCGCGACGATCTCGCACCGCGTCCTCACCACGCTCTTCCAGGACCGCGGCGTCCACCTCGACCGCACGATGCAGCTGAACGTCGGCGGCAACTCCGACTTCCGCAACATGCTCGAGCGCGAGCGCCTCGAGTCGAAGAAGATCTCGAAGACGAACGCGGTCACGTCGATGCTCGACTACGACATCGGCGCCGACAACGTCCACGTCGGCCCGTCGGACTACGTGCCCTGGCTGACCGATCGCAAGTGGGCGTACATCCGGATGGAGGGCTCGTCCTTCGGCGACGTGCCGCTCAACATCGAGCTCAAGCTCGAGGTGTGGGACTCGCCGAACTCGGCCGGCATCGTGATCGACGCCGTCCGGCTCGCGAAGCTCGCGCTGAACAACGGGATCTCGGGCGCCCTCGAGGCGCCGTCGAGCTACCTGATGAAGTCGCCGCCCGTCCAGATCGTCGACAGCGAGGCGCGCGAGAACACCGAGCGGTTCATCACGAAGAACGCGCTCAGGCCTGCCAAGAAGGCCAAGGCCGCCTCGGCGGCCTAGCGCGAGGCGTCCCGGGGGCGGCCGGCGGGCCGCCCCCGGCCTTTCTCTAGGCTCGGTCGCGTGGACGCCGAGCTCCGCCCCGCGACCGAGCTCGCCGAGGACGAGCTCGCAGCGCTCTTCACGGCCGCGTACGAGGGATACGTGCTGCCGATGGCCGTGACCGCCGAGGCCCTGCGCTTCCTCACGACCGCGTACGACCTCGACCGCGCCGCCTCCCTCGTGGCCGTGCGCGACGGGGAGCCCGTCGGGCTCGTCAACGTCGGGCTCCGCGGCCCCGACGCCTGGATCGGCGGGCTCGGCGTCGTCCCGGCGGAGCGGCGTCGAGGCACCGGCCGCCTGCTGATGGAGACGGCGCAGGACGAGGCGCGCGCCCGCGGGGTCGAGCGGGTCTGGCTCGAGGTGATCGTCGAGAACGTCCAGGCGGCGGCGCTCTACCGAGACCTCGGCTACGAGCACGTCCGCGACGTCG
>DASTKY010000018.1:0-2114 GCA_035715495.1 Gaiella sp.
GCTTCGCGCCGGGCGCGAAGGCGACCGACGTCTACAACTGGTACGGGATGGCGGTCGCCTGGACGATGGTGGAGACGCTCCAGCGCGCCGGGAAGAACCTCACGCGCGCGAGCCTCATTGCGGCCGCCCGCAGCCTGAACACGACCGCAAACCCCTTCCTGCTCCCCGGCACCCGCCTGCGCACGTCGAAGGCGGACGCGTTCCCGCTCGACACGGTCTCCCTCTACCGCTACGACAACCGCCAGTGGGTCCGCGCGGCGGGGCCCTTCCCCACCGGCTGAGCCCGCGGCCCGGGTGACGCGGGTGCCCGCGACGGTGCGGATCGGGACGTGCTCGTGGGCCGACGAGGGCCTCCTCAAGGCGTGGTACCCGCGCGGCGTCTCGACCGCCGAGGCGCGCCTCCGGTACTACGCGGAGCGGTTCGACGTCGTCGAGGTCGACTCGCCGTACTACGCCCTGCCCGACCCCGCGGTGACCGAGCGCTGGGCGCGGAGGACGCCCGACGCGTTCACCTTCCACGTCAAGGCGTCCGCCGCGATGACCTGGCACGAGGGCCAGCCGACCGACGAGGCCTTCCGCCTCTTCCGGGCGGCGCTCGAGCCGCTCGAGCTCTCGGGGAAGCTCCAGGGCGTCCTCCTGCAGTACCACCCGCGCTTCACGAAGTCGGCGGCCGCGAAGGCCGAGCTCGCGCGCGCGCCGGAGCGCCTCGCGCCGCTCGTCCCGTTGGTCGAGTTCCGCCACCGCTCCTGGCTCGAGGAGCCCGAGCGCGCCGACACGCTCGCCTACCTCGAGGCGAACGGGCTCGCGTTCGTCTCGCTCGACAGCCCGCGCACCCGGGCCTCGAACGTCTCGCCGCGCGTCGCGGCTGCCACGCACCGGGTCGCGTACGTGCGGTTCCACGGGCGGAACGCGGCGACCTGGAACATCCGCGGGGCCCGGTCGGCGGCCGAGCGCTTCGACTGGCTCTACGCGCCGGAGGAGCTCGGCGAGTGGGTCGGGCCGCTCGCCCGGCTCGCCGGCGAGGCGGAGGAGGTCTACGCGCTCTTCAACAACAACCGGGACGACTTCGCGCCGCGGAGTGCCCAGATCCTCCGCGGGCTCCTCGACGAGGCGGGCGTCCCGGCGGCGGGGGGCGTCGAGCCGCCGCGGGCCGAGCTCCGGCTCTTCTGAGCGGGGTAGGGTCGGCCTCGTGCGGGTGCTCTCCGTCGTCCACGACCCGGCCCACACCGGCGGGGGCGGGCTCTTCGAGAAGGTCGTCGTCGAGCGCGGCGACGCGCTCGACCGCTGGGTCGTCGCGGACGGCGAGGCGGTGCCGGGCGATCCGTCCCGCTGGGGCGCCGTCATGGTCTTCGGCGGGGCGATGCACCCCGACCAGGACGCCGAGCACCCCTGGCTCGGCGACGAGGTCGCGTTCATCGCGGAGGCGCTGGCGCAGGGCGTCCCGACGTTCGGGGTCTGCCTCGGGGCGCAGCTCGTCGCGCGGGCCGCCGGCGCGGGGGTCGGACCCGCCGAGCGCGCCGAGGTCGGCTGGTTCACGGTCGAGCTGAACGACGCCGGGGCGGGCGACCCGGTGCTGGGCGTCCTTCCGCCGCGCGTCGACGCGTTCCAGTGGCACTACTACACGTTCGAGCTCCCCGACGGGGCGGTGCAGCTCGCGGCCAACGCGAACGCCCGCCAGGCCTACCGTCTCGGCGACCGGGCGTGGGCGATCCAGTTCCACGCCGAGGTCGAGCGGCACATGCTCGACCGCTGGTTCGCCGAGGGCGCGGACGAGCTCCCGAAGCCCCGTGCCGAGCTCGAGGCCGAGACCGACCGCCTGCTGGACGGATGGAACGCCCACGGGCGCTCGCTCTGCGGCGCCTTCCTCGACGAGGCGGCGCGGCTGGGCTAGCCGAGCTCGGCCGGGAGCGAGTCGTCCCGCGACCACTCGTGCCACGAGCCGACGTAGTTCCGCGCCTCGTAGCCGGCGGCAGCCAGGACCTGCACGGCGAGCGCGGAGCGGCTGCCCGAGTGGCAGTAGGCGATCACCTCGGCCCCCGTGTCAGCGCCGACGAGGCCCCGCACGGCTTCCGCGTCCGCGGCGCCGAGCAGCACCGAGACGTCGACGTTGCGCG
>DASTKY010000019.1:0-6291 GCA_035715495.1 Gaiella sp.
GAAGGCGCGTCGTGCGGGCGGCCGCGAACGCCTGCGCGTGGAGGAGCTGGGGACAGAATCCGTCGTACCAGAGCCGGTGCTCCGCGGCCCAGACGGAGTGGAAGCCCAGGGCGTCGGCGTGCTCGGCCGCGTCCGCGAACCGCCGGTAGATCGCGGTCGGGTTCCCGGGGCGCGTGGTCGAGGACTGGAGCGTCCAGAGCCCGATGCCGAGCGTGTCGAGCGGGCTGCCGCTCACGTCCAGCCGGCCTCGCCGCGGAACACGGCGTCGGCCCCGCCGTCGACGAAGACGACCTGGCCCGTGACGAGGACGTTCTCCGGGCCGGCGAGCCACGCCAGGAGCGCCGCGACGTGGTCGGGGTCGCCGGGGCCGTGGAGGGGCATCGGGACGACGCCGAGCAGCGCCTCGCGCCGGCTCGGGTCGTCGAGGCGGTGCTGGGTCATCGGCGTCGCGACGATGCCCGGCGCGACCGCGTTGAGCGGGATCCCGGCGCCCGCCCACCGCTCGGTCGGCGCGGTCCGGCGCACCCACCGCACGAGCGCGCGCTTCGAGGACGCGTAGACGGAGCGCGGCGGCTCGGCCTCGAGCGCCGCCGCGCACGCCGCGACCGCGCCGGGCTCGTCGCCGGCGAGGCACGCGTCGACGATGCCCGGGTCGAAGGCCGGGTGGATCGCGGCGAACGACGCGACGACGACCGCGCGCGGCGCGACGCTCGCCGCGAGGAGCGGCTGGAGCCCCTCGAGCAGCTCGACGACGCCGAAGTAGTTGACCCGGACGGTCACGTCGCCCTTCGCCTCGACGCCCGCGCAGCACACGACGGCGTCGACCGGCCCGTGCCCCCCGATCGCCGAGACCGCGGCGGCCCGCCCGTCCGGCGTGCCGAGGTCGGCCTCGACCGCGGCGTCGCGCAGGTCGACGCCGACGACGACGTCGCCCGCGGCGGCGAGCCGCTCGGCCGTCGCCCGGCCGATGCCCGAGCCGGAGCCCGTGACGACGACCCTCCGGCTCACGCGGGCCGCCGGCCCTCGTCGAACGTGAGCGCGAGGACGAGCGCGATCGCGAGCACGCCTGCGAGCACGCCCCAGAGCGCCTTCATCGAGGCCGCGTCCGCGATGCCGCCGAAGGTCGGCGGGGCGAGGGTGATCGAGAGCGCCACGAACGTCAGCGCGACGCCGGAGGCCGTGCCGGCGCGCGCCACGCCTGCCAGCTCCGTCAGCCGGTACGTCCAGAGCCCCTGCCAGCCGTTGAGGGAGACGCCGGCGAGCAGCGCGAGGACGAGGAACCAGCCGAGGTTCGCGACGGGCAGCACGGCGAGGGCGAGCGTCGTCAGGAGCCCGAGCGCGGTCACGAGGCCGGGCAGCCCCCGCATCCGGAGGGCGGGGCTCCGGTCGGCGATCGCGCCCCAGCCGACACGCGCCGTCATGCCGGCCGCCTGGACGACGACGAGGACCGTCGCGGCGGCGGCCGCGGACGCACCTGTGCGCTCGCGGGCGTCGAGGGCCAGGAACGTGAGGACGACGTACTGCGACGCGACGAGGATGCAGGCCCAGACCGTGGTCAGGACGAAGGGGCGCGTCGCGAGCCCCTCGAGCGCGCGGCGGGCGCGCACGGGCGTCTCCTCGACCGGCGGCCCCAGCCCCGCGAGGACGAGGCCGACGAGTCCGCCGCAGAACGCGATCGCGCCCGCGAGCAGCAGGCTCACGCGCCAGCTCGTGAGACCGGCCAGCGCGGGCAGCACGGCCGCCGCCGCGAGGCCCCCGGCCGGCACCGCCGCCTGGCGGAGGCCCATGGCGAAGCTGCGGCGGTGCGGCGCGACAGAGCCGAAGACGAGCTTGCCGCCGGCCGGCGTGGCGGTCGCGAGGAAGACCCCGGCGACGAAGAACACGCCGAGCATCGCGGTGTACCCGACGCCCGCCGCCAGCGCGACGAAGACGCCCGTGCCGAGCGCCCCGACGAGCAGCACGCGCCGCTCGCCCCGCACGTCGACCGCGCGGCCGGCGGCGTAGAAGGAGACGAGGCGCCCGAGCCCGAGCATGGCGACGAGCGCTCCGACCTCGGTGGCCGAGAGCGAGAGATCCTCCTCGAGGAAGACGCCGAGCGTCGGCACACCCTGCTCGGCGAAGGAGACCGCCGCCTGGACGACGACGGCCGCGGCGAGGATGCGCCTCGCGGAGACGACGCGCGGGACCCGCTCGCCGCCCTCCGCGACGGTCACGTGTCGTAGCGGTAGAAGCCGCGTCCGCTCTTCCGGCCGAGGAGGCCGGCCTGCACCATCCGCACGAGCCGCGGCGGCGGCGCGAAGCGCGGCTCGCGGAACGCCTCCCAGAGCACCTCGCAGACGTGGACGTGCACGTCGATCCCGATCAGGTCGATCAGCGCCAGCGGGCCGATCGGCCAGTTCGTCCCGAGCCGCATCCCCTTGTCGATGTCCTCGGCGCTCGCGGCGCCCTCGTCCAGCACGCGCACCGCGTCGTTGAGGACGGGGATCAGGATCCGGTTGACGACGAAGCCCGGCGTGTCGCGGCACGCGATCGGCTCCTTCCCGATGCGCTCCCCGAACGCGTAGGCGGTGTCGAATGCGTCGTCGTCCGAGAGCTCGCTCCGGACGATCTCGACGAGCGGCAGGACGGGCGCGGGGTTGAAGAAGTGCATGCCGACGAGGCGCCCGGGCCGCTCGAGCCCGCCGGCGATCTGCGTGACGGAGAGCGCGGAGGTGTTCGTCGCGAGGACGGCGTCGTCGGCGAGGTGCTGCTCGACGCGGCCGAAGAGCTCGAGCTTGACGGCGAGGTCCTCGAAGACGGCCTCGATCACGAGGTCGCAGCCCGTGAGCGCCGAGACGTCGGTGGTCGCGTCGAGGAGCCCGAGCATCCGCTCGCGCTCGCCCTCCTCGAGCCGCCCCTTCTCGACGGCCCGGACGAGCTGCGTGTCGATCCGGCCGCGCCCGCGCTCGACGAGCTCGTCGCTGCCCTCGATCGCGACGGTGGGCACGCCCGCCTGGATGCAGAGCTGCGCGATGCCCGAGCCCATCGTCCCGAGGCCCACCACGCCAACCTTCTCGACCGTCTTCGCCACGTTCTCCTCCTGGGTCGCTCGCGCCGTCGGGCGCATCCTCACACGGCGAGACCGGCGTCGGCTCCCGCGTTGATCGCGCTGACGAAGTCGCCGGGGCGCTCGGCGTCGCCGAGCACTAGCACCTCCGGCCCCTGCAGGAGCCCGGCCAGCGCCGCGCCGCGCGGGCGCCAGCCGACGGCCGTCGCGACGCGGTCGACCTCCAGCGTGCCGGCGGTGCCGTCGACCATCGACTCGAAGTGGAGCGCGAGGGGCTCGATCGAAGTGACCTTCGCGTTCGTCAGGATCGTCACGCCCGCGGCCCGCAGCTCGGCGAGCAGGTGCCGCCGCGTGATCAGCTCGATCCCCTGCCCGACCGTCGGCAGCATCTCGACGATCGTCACCTGCGCGCCCGCGGCGACGAGCCACTCGGCGGTCTCGCACCCGGTGGCGCTGCCGCCGACGACGGCGACGCGCTCGCCGGGCGCGACCTCGACCCGGTCGTGGAGGATCTCCTGCGCGTCGATCACGTTCGGCCCCCCGATCCCCGGGATCGGCGGCACGAGCGGGTCGGCCCCGGTCGCGAGCACGACGACGTCGGGCCGCTCGGCCGACACCGTGCCCTCGTCCACCTCGGCGCCGGTGTGGATCTCGACCCCGAGCTCGTCCAGGACGCGGGCCTGGTAGTCGCGGAAGGTCAGCACCTCGTGCTTGCTCGGTGCGAGCGAGGCGACCTCGAGCTTGCCGCCGAGCTGCGAGTCGCGCTCCCAGATGGAGACGTCGTGGCCCCGCAGGCGGGCGATGCGCGCGGCCTCCATGCCGGCCGGTCCGCTGCCGACGACCATGACGCGGCGGGGCGCCGGGGCGGGCTCGAGCCGCCACTCGTGGTCGCGGCCGACCTCGGGGTTGACCGCGCACCGGGCCTGCTGCGCGTTCGCGACGAGGTCGACGCACGCGTTGCACGACATGCAGGGCCGGATCTCGTCGAGGTCGCCGGCGAGCGCCTTGCGCGGCCAGTCCGGGTCGGCGATCAGCGCGCGCCCGACCGCGACGAGGTCGGCCTGGCCCCCGGCGAGAGCGCCCTCGGCGACCGCCGGGTCGTCGAGGCGGCCGACGGCGATCACGGGCACGTCGACCGCCTGACGGATCCGCTCGGCGAGGGGGAGCAGGAAGCCTCGCGGGAGGAACATCGGGCCGATCGTCTGGTGGAGCGCGTACCAGTTGCCGGCGGAGACGCTGATCGCGCAGACGCCCGCCGCCTCCAGGAGGCGGCAGACCGCCGCGGCGTCCTCCACCTCGAAGCCGCCCTCGGCGCCCTCGGCGCCGCTGATCCGGTACATGACCGGGTAGTCGGGGCCGCAGCGGGCGCGGATCGCCTCGACGATCTCGAGCGGGAAGCGGGCGCGGTTCTCGAGCGACCCGCCGTACTCGTCGGTGCGCCGGTTCGAGAGCGGCGAGATGAACTCGCACGGGAGGTAGCAGTGCGCGCCGTGGATCTCCACGAAGTCGAAGCCCGCCTGCTGCGAGACCCACGCCGAGAGCGCGTAGTAGTCCACGAGCGTCCCGATCTCGTCGCGCGTCAGCTCGTGCGGCACCGGCGTCCGCGAGGAGAGCGGGATCGGCGACGGCGCGATCGGCTCGCCGAGGAGCGTCTGCCGCCCCGGGTGCCAGAGCTGGATCCCGAGGGGGATGCCCGACGGCCGGAGCGCGTCGACGAGCTGCGTCAGGCCGGGGACGAACTCCTCGCCGTGGAGGCGCAGCTCGGGCCCCACGCCGTAGGCGTCGGGCGAGACGAGGCTCGCCTCGATCGTGATCATCCCCACGCCGCCCTCGGCGCGGCGCCGGTAGTAGGCGATCGTCGCCTCGTTGCACGTCCCGTCGTGCTCCGGCAGGCCCGTCCCCATCGCCGGCATCACGATCCGGTTCGGGAGCCGCAGGCCGGCCACCTCGAACGGCTCGGCCAGCCGTGTGAACGTCGTCGCCGGGCTCACCGGGCGAGCATATGTCAAACGACCGTTTGGTGGAAGAGCGGCTCCCGGTGTGGCAGCGAGCGCTTGTGTTTCTTCAACACAAGCGCTGTCGGCTCACTCGCGCGGCGGGTGGATCCCGAGCGCCTCGCGGTCGACCGCGTCGGCCGTGACGCCGTCCTCGCGGAGCTTGAACTTCTGGATCCGCTGCGTCGGCGTCTTCGGGAGCTCGTCCATGAAGCGCAGGTAGCGCGGCACCGCGTGACGCGGCATCGTCTCGCAGAGCGCGCGGAAGAGCGTCTCCGGGTCGGGCGGGCCGTCGGCCACGGGCACGACGGCGACCATCACCTCCTCCTCGGTCGCGACGACCCCCGGCACGGCGTACGCAGCCGCCTCGACGACACCTGGCTGCTCGCGCACCGCCTGCTCGACCTCGAACGAGGAGATGTTCTCGCCGCGGCGCCGGATCGAGTCCTTGATCCGGTCCTTGAAGACGAAGTAGCCCTCGTCGTCGAGGTACCCGGCGTCGCCCGAGTGGTACCAGAGGTTCCGGAACGTCTCGAGCGTCGCCTCGGGCCGGTTCCAGTAGCCCTGGAAGATCGCGTAGGGATACCTCGGCCGCCAGAGCGCCTCGCCGACGACGCCGGCCGGCACCGGCTCCTCCCGCTCGTCGACGATCTGCACCTCGAGGTGGCGGCACGGGAGGCCCATCGTCCCGAGCTTCCGCGGCCCCGTCCCGAGCCCCGAGCCGAGCCCGATCTCGGTCGATCCGTAGACCTCGTACAGCGTGCAGCCGAAGCGCTCCTCCCAGGGCACGATCAGCTCGGGCGCGGCGCTCGACCCGAACGCCCGCCGCAGGCCGTGGTCGCGGTCGCCGGGCTTCGGCTCCTGCTGCCAGAGGAAGAGGACGACGGCGCCGAAGTAACCGGCCCACGTCGCGCCGGACGCGCGGATGTCGTCCCAGAAGCCGCTCGCCGAGAACCCCGAGCGCAGCTCGACGCGGTTCCCGACCCAGAGCGACGAGGTCGTGCACGCCGAGCGCCCCATCTGGTGGAAGAGCGGGAACATCGAGTAGCAGACGTCGTCGTCCGCGAGGTCGAGCCCCTCGACGAACGGCATGATGTAGTGGATCGAGCTGCGGTTGCAGTGCACCGCGCCCTTGCTGGGGCCGGTCGTGCCCGACGTGTACATGATGTAGGTGGGGTCGGTCTCGGTCGCGGGGTGGCGGTCGCGCGGATCGTGGGCGAGCGCGTCGGCGAACGCGTGCGTCTCGACGCC
>DASTKY010000020.1:0-3984 GCA_035715495.1 Gaiella sp.
TGCCCTCACCGGCCTGCGAAGCGTCCATGGGGATCATCTCGCCCGCCAGCTTCCGCGCCTCGACGGCGGCCATCGTGTACGTCGACATCGCGCGGGCGACCTCGACCCGCGCCGCCTTGAGCGGCTTGCCCGCCTCGGCGGCGATCAACCGGGCCGCCTCGTCCGCCCGGCGGCCGAGGGCGCCGGCGACCCGGACGAGGATCTCCGCGCGCTTGTGCGCGGGCAGCGGGTCGCGCATCGCACGCTCGGCGGCGTCGACCGCCGCGCGCGCCTCCGCGGCGCCGGCCTTCGCGACGCGCGCGACCGGCGAGCCGTCGAACGGCGAGGCGACCTCGACCCAGTCGCCCGTCTCGACCCACTCGCCGTCGACGAGGAGCATCCGATCGGGCGCCGTGGCCGCCATCGCGGCCAACTCTACGCCGACCCCGGGTGGTACCGTCACGCCGTGGCCGAGGCATTCGTCGTCGACGCCGTGCGCACGCCGATCGGGCGCCGGAACGGCATGCTCGCCGAGGTGCGGGCGGAGGAGCTCGCCGCGCAGATCCTGAACGGCCTCGTCGCGCGCGTCGACGTCGAGCCGGGCGAGATCGAGGACGTGCAGATGGGCTGCGTCAGCCAGGTCGGGGAGCAGGCCCTCAACATCGGGCGGATGGCCGCCCTCGTGGCCGGATGGCCCGAGACCGTCTGCGGGACGTCCGTCGACCGCCAGTGCGGCTCGTCGCTGCAGGCCGCGTTCAACGCGACCGCCGCCGTGCAGGCGGGGCACCTGGACGTCGTGGTCGCCGCCGGCGTCGAGTCGATGTCGCGCGTGCCGATGGGCTCGAACCTCACGGCCAACGGCTTCGAGGGATTCTCACCGCGCCTCTACGAGCACTGGGAGATCGTGCCGCAGGGCATCTCGGCCGAGGTGATCGCCGACGAGTGGGAGCTCTCGCGCGAGGACCTCGACGCCTACTCCTACGAGTCGCACCGACGCGCGATCGCCGCGATCGACGAGGGGCGCTTCGAGCGCGAGATCGTCCCCGTCGAGGTCGGCGCCGCGGGCGCCGCGGTCCTCGTCGCGGTCGACGAGAACCCGCGCCGCGACACGACGCCCGAGAAGCTCGCCTCGCTGAAGCCGGCGTTCAAGGAGGACGGCAAGGTGACCGCCGGCAACTCGAGCGCGATCGTCGACGGCGCGGCGGCGATGCTCGTCGTCGGCGAGGGCGCCCTCGGGCGCCTCGGCGTCGAGCCGCGCGCCCGCTTCCTCTCGTTCGGGATCGCGGGCGTCGACCCGTACCGCATGCTCCACGGGAACCCGCAGGCGAGCGAGCGCGCGCTCGCGAAGGCTGGGCTCGGCTGGGACGACATGGCCGTGATCGAGGTGAACGAGGCCTTCGCGTCGGTCGTGCTCCAGTTCCTCAAGGACACCGGTACCCACGAGCGGTGGGAGGCCGGCGACGTCAACCCGAACGGCAGCGGGATCTCGCTCGGCCATCCGCTCGGAGCGACGGGCGCCCGCATCACCGCGACGCTGCTCGCCGAGCTCGAGCGCCGCGACGCCCGCTACGGGCTCGCGTCGATGTGCATCGGACAGGGCCAGGCGATCGCGGCCGTGCTCGAGCGGCTCTAGACGCCGCTAGGGCTCGACGAGGTCGCGCTCGACCTCGGCGCTGACCTCGCGCGCGATCTCGACGAACGCGCGCGCGGCGGGCGAGCGGTGCCGGTCGCGGTGCCAGGCGACGGCGATCGGCCGCCGCGGCATCGCGGGGCGGAGGCGGAGGACGCGGATGCGCTCGTCGCCGGGCGCGGAGACCGCGAGCAGGGGGAGGAGGGCGACGCCGAAGCCGGCGGTCACGAGCCCCTGCAGGGTCCCGTTGTCGTCGGACTGGAAGGCGTAGGAGACCGGGTACCCGCGGTCGCGGAGCGCGTCCTCGACCACGAGCCCGCTCGAGCAGGTGCTCGCGCCGATCAGCGAGTGGTCGCCGAGGTCGTCGAGCGAGGCGGACGACTTCCGGGCGAGCGGGCTGTCGGCCGGGACGACGAGGACGTACGGGTCGCTCATCAGCTCGAGCGCCTCGAACGGTCCGTCGGGCAGCGGCGGACTGCAGAACGCGAGGTCGAGCTCACCGGACTCGACGAGCGCGTAGAGGTCGGGGTCGGTCGCCGGCTCGGAGAGCCCCAGCTCGATCCCCGGCCAGTCCGCGAGGAAGCGCCGCATCACGCCGGGGAGGACGCGGGCGCCGATCGACTGGTAAGTGCCGACGCGGAGCGTGCCCGTCTCGCCCGCGCGCAGCGCCGCGATGTCGGCGCGCGCCGCGTCGAGCCGCGCCACGATCGCCTCGGCGTGCCGGAGCAGGAGCGTCCCGGCGTCGGTGAGAGAGACGGCGCGGGGCCCGCCGGGTCGCTCGACGAGCGTCTCGCCGACGATGCGCTCGAGGGTCGCGATCTGCTGGCTCACCGCGGACTGCGTGTAGCCGAGGCGCTCGGCGGCCCGGCCGAACGACCCTTCGCGCGCGACGGCGTCGAGGGCGGCGAAGTGGCGCACCTCGACCCCGAGCCATTGATCAGGCTGTGTGATGGTTGTCATGAATACCTCGACTTGTCCTAATAGTACCAAGCGCGCACAATGCAGCCATGGAGATCGCAGTCGTTCTCTTCATCCTCCTCGTCGGGCCGCTCGCGCTCCTCGTGGGACGCGACTCGCGGATCGACGAGGTGAACCGGCGCCGGTCGTACGAGGGATGACCTCGCGGCTTCCGGCGACCGTTGCGTCCGCGGTGGGCGGGCGCGGCACCATCTCGATCCGCCGCGCCCTGCCTGCCGACGGCTGTGCGATCGCCCGGCTCGAGGAGCTCGCCGACCGGCGGCTCCCCGTGGGGCCGCTCCTCCTCGCGGAGGTGGACGGCGAGCTCGTCGCCGCGGCGCCCGAGGGCGGCGGGCCGGCCGTCTCCGACCCGTTCCGCGTGACCCTCGACGTGGCGGAGCTCCTCCGCCTGCGGTCGAGCCAGCTTCGTGCCGCCGCCTGAGCACCCGTTAGCCGCCGGTTAGCGGCCGCGCCCACGATGGGCTCATGGATCGTCGCAGGCTCGTCGCAGGTGCCACCGTCTCCGTCGCCCTCGCCGTCGCGTCGAGCGCCTCAGCCGGCTCGATCGTGGGCACGCCGGGGGCGGACGTGCTCCGTGGCACCCCGCGCGCCGACGTGATCCTCGGCAAGGCCGGCGACGACCGTCTCTTCGGCCTGGGCGGGAACGACGTCCTGACCGGCGGCCCCGGGACCGACCGGTTCGTCTGCGGCGCAGGACGCGACGTCGTCAACGCCCAGGTCGGCGAGACAGTGGCGCGCGACTGCGAGGTCGTGCGGCGCGCCGCCGCCCCGCCGCCGCCCGTGGACACCACGCCGCCGCCTGCGCCGCCCCCGACGCCGCCGCCTCCGGCTCCCGCGCCGAGCGCGCCGGCCGGGCAGTACTGCGGCTACACGGGCCAAGGCCCCGGGATCTGCCTCAGGACCTCGAGCGACGGCCGGGCGATCACCGAGCTCGCGACGAGCGCGCTCGTCGACTGCACCGACGGGAGCCGGTGGACGATCGGCGTGCGGTTCAGCGGGCGCCTTCTCCAGCTCTCGCCGGACCTGAGCTTCAGCTTCGACTACGCAGGCCCGCTCAGCTCGTCCGACGACTCCGACTTCCAGGCGACGTACACGATCCGCGGCACGCTCACGCCGGACGGCCGGGCCTCCGGCACGGTCGCGATCAGCACCGTCTCGTTCACCGACGAGGGCACGCGCTACTCCTGCGCGCAGAACGTCGTCACCTGGTCGGCGACGCGGCAGTGACGCGGGCTCAGCGGTCGTCCATCGGCACGCCGAGCCGCGCGGCCACCGTGGGCACGAGCGTCCCCTGCACGACGACCGAGAAGAGGACGACGACGAACACCAGCCCGTAGATCTCCGCGGCGTCGTCGGCCCCGCCGACGACCGCGAGCGACGCGAGCAGGATCGGGACC
>DASTKY010000021.1:0-5147 GCA_035715495.1 Gaiella sp.
GGCCTCGGGCTCCTCGCGATCTACATCGAGCCCTATCGCCGCGCACGGGTCTTCAGCTTCCTCGATCCGTGGTCGGACGCCCAGGGTGCCGGCTTCCAGATCGTCCAGGCGACGATCGGGATCGGCTCGGGAGGAGTGACCGGCGCGGGGCTGGGCGAAGGCGTCGGCAAGATCTCGTACCTGCCGGAGGCCCATACCGACATGATCTTCGCGGTCATCGGGGAGGAGCTCGGCCTCATCGGCGCCTCCCTCGTGATCGGCGCCTTCGCGCTGCTCGCCATCGCGGGTTTCCGCATCGCGCTGCGCTGCCGGGATCCCTTCGGAAAGCTGCTCGCGGCGGGCATCACGTCGCTCGTCTGCGGCCAGGCGGCGATCAACCTCGCGGCGGCGCTCGGGATCGCTCCGCTCACCGGCATCCCGCTCCCGTTCGTCTCCTACGGTGGCTCGAGCCTCGTCGTCCTGCTCACCGGGATCGGGGTTCTCCTTAACATCGCCGTGAATGAACGAGTCGCCAGGGCTTCGGTGCGTGATCGCGGCGGGAGGGACGGCCGGGCACGTTCGACCCGCACTCGCGGTCGGAGAAGCGCTTCGCGCCCGCGGGGTGACGGTGACGTTCGCCGGGTCGCTCGACCGCGTCGAGTCGCAGCTCGTTCCTGAGGCCGGCTTCGAGCTCGACACGTTCGCGGTCTCGGGGCTTCCACGGCGTGTCGGGATCAGCCTCGTTCGAGCGGCCTGGCACGCGGTTCGGGCGCCGTTCGCGTGCAGCAAGATCCTCTCGCACCGACGGCCTGACGTGGTGCTGGGTGGCGGCGGATACGTCGCCGGACCGATGGTGCTCGCCGCGCGCCTGCGCGGGATCCCTGCTGCGCTGACGGAGGCGGACGCGCACCTCGGCCTGGCGAACCGCCTCGCCGCGCCATTCGCCCGGCGGGTCTTCCTCGCCTATGCGATCGAGGGTCGCAACGGGCGGAAGTACCGTGTCGTCGGACGCCCGATCCCGGCAGCGCATCTCGGGGCGACGAAGCAGGAGGGCCGTGAGCTCTTCGGTTTGCCGCCGGGCGTGCCAGTGCTCGCCGTGTTCGGCGGCCTGGCCGGCGCCCAGGCCCTGAACGAGTTCGCGGTGGAAGCGTTCGGCGAGCATGGACCCGCGATCCTTCACGTTTCCGGGGAGCGGGACTACGAGCTGGTGCGCTCGCGCGTGCGGCGCGACGACTACGTCCTCGTGCCGGCGACGGATCGGTTCGGCGCAGCCCTCGCTGCGGCCGACCTCGCGATCTCGCGGGCTGGTGGGACGGTCTGGGAGCTCTCCGCTGCGGGCACGCCTTCGATCCTCGTCCCGTATCCGCACGCGACCTCGGACCACCAGACGCTCAACGCGCGCTACTTCGCGGACGGCGGTGGCGCGATCGTCGTCGACCAGGCCGAGCTCGAACATGTCCCCGCCCTCGTCGAGGAGCTGCTCGGAGACCCGGTGCGCCTCGGACGCATGAGCGACGCGATGAAGGCGCTCGCGAGGCCCGACGCGGCCAGCGTCGTCGCCGACGAGCTGCTGGCGCTCGTCGGAGCACGCCGATGACGCCGCCGCCGCTCGCCGGGCGGCGCTTCTACTTCGTCGGGATCGGCGGCGCCGGGCTCTCGGCGTACGCGAACTTCGCGCGCGAGTGGGGCGCGGAGGTTCGCGGCTGGGATGCACGCGACACGATCTTTCTCGAGGCGCTCGGCGACATCCCCCTCGATATCGGCGGCGAGCCGGATCCTCCCACCGGGTTCGAGGTCGTCGTCTCCGCGGCCCACGCGGGCCGGGCCGAGGGTCGCACGCGCGCGGACTTCCTCGCGGAGCTCGTCGCTCTTCGCCGGTCGATCGTCGTCGGCGGCGCGCACGGCAAGACGACGACCGCCGCCATGATCGCGTACGCCCTGCGTGCGCTCGGCCAGGACCCGGCGTGGATCGTCGGCGGCGTCGTTCCTCAACTCGGGGGAAACGCAGGCGCGGGAGAGGGCTGGCTCGTCGTCGAAGGCGACGAGTCGGACCGCTCGATCGCACTCCTCGAGCCCGAGATCGCCGTCGTGACGAACGTCGAGCTCGACCACCACGCGACGTACGCCTCCGAGGCCGAGCTGTCCGCGTTCTTCGAGGCGTGGCTCGCACGCGCCCCGATGACGGTCCGCGGCTGGGAGCTCGGGCCTGTCGCGGTCGCGCTCGGGGTGCCCGGCGAGCACAACAGGCACAACGCCGCGGCTGCGCTCGAAGCGCTCGAGCTCGCCGGCGTGCAGCGGGAGGAGGCGGAGCGCGTGCTCGCCGGCTTCGCAGGCGTGGGGCGTCGACTCGAGCTCGTCGGTGACCGAGGCGGCGTGCGGGTGATCGACGACTACGGGCACAACCCGACCGAGATCGCGGCCGCCCTCGCGACCGCCCGGGAGCTCGGGCCACGAGCGCTCATCGCCGTCTACCAGCCGCACGTCTACGAGCGGACACGCCAGCTCCACGACGAGCTGGGGGCTGCCCTCGGAGCAGCCGACGCCGCGATCGTGACCGAGGTGCTCGACGGGCGGGACACGCCGATCCCAGGCGTTGGAGGCAAGCTCGTGCTCGACCAGGTGCCGTCACCGACCCGTCGAGGGTGGGCGCCGACACAGGAGGCTGCGACCAACATCGCGCTCGCATGGGCGCGCCCGGGCGACGTGCTCGTCACCCTCGGTGTCGGAGAGCCCTGGCGGATCGCGCGCGCTGTCCTCGAAGGGCTGCCGGCATGACGGCGCTCGAGCGCGACGTCCCACTCGCGCGGCTGACGACGATCGGGACCGGCGGGCCGGCGCCTCTCCTCGCGCGCCCGCAGAACGTCGCCGAGCTCGCCTCGGCTTTGCGTCTCGCGCGGGACGAAGGGCTCGAGACCTTCGTCGTCGGGCTCGGGTCGAACGTGCTCGCGGCGGACGACGGGATCGACGCGCTCGTCGTCCGGCTCGAAGGCGAGCTCGCCGCGGTCGGCGTGGCCGATGGTGTCCTCGAAGCCGGTGGAGGCGCCACCAACGCGGTCTGCCTCCACCGCGCGCGAGCCGCGGGACTGGGCGGATTCGAGTTCGCCTGCGCGATCCCGGGAACTGCGGGCGGCGGCGTGTTCATGAACGCGGGCGCCTACGGGAGTGACTGGTCCGACGTCCTCGTCCGTGCGCTCGTCGTTTCCGCCGACGGAGAGGAATGGCGCACGCCGGAAGCGCTCGGGCTCGAATACAGGCATTCCGCGCTCGGATCCGGCGAGGTCGTCGCCAGGGTCGAGTACCGGCTCGTTCTGCGTGCGCCGCAGGACATCAAGGCGACCGTTGCGGATCTCATCGCCCGGCGCAAGGACACCCAGCCGACCAACAAGCGGACGTTCGGAAGCGTCTTCAAGAATCCGACGGGCGAGCTCGGGGCGGGGCGGATGCTCGAGCTCTGCGGTCTCAAGGGGCACAGGATCGGCGGGGCGATGATCTCGCCGAAGCACGCGAACTTCATCGAGAACGCCGACGGTGCCACGACCGCGGACTGCCTCGCGCTGATGGTCGAGGCCCGGCGCCGAGCGCGCGAGGAGTTCGGTGTCGAACTGGAGCGCGAGGTCGTCTTCGCCGGCCTTCCCGAGCTGCCTCCGCTGACGTAGGAAGCGCCCTCCTGGCGCCGAATCCAGGCGCATGGTCGGGGGACGAAGCCCGCGCGGTTCGCGTCGGCATGGTGCTGCGGCAAGCGTCGTCGTCCCGTTTCCGCGAGGTGCGGCCGGTGCTCGCCTGGACCTCGTGCGCTTCGTCCCCTCCGGCCGTTCGCTCCTCGTCACCTTCGCGGTGGTCGTCGCGATCGGGCTGGGGTACTGGATCGCCTACGCGACGCCGGTCTTCGCCGTCGACAGGGTGGAGATCAGCGGCGCGCCGCCGGCGCTCGAGCGTGACGTGGCCCGGGCGACGAAGGACCTCATCGGTCAGAGCCTCGTCTCCGTCGACGCGACCGACGTCGAGGGACGGCTGCGAGCGTTGCCTGCCGTCGCTGGCGTCTCTGTCGATCGCGCGTTCCCGAGCACCGTCGTCGTGAGGATCGCGCCGGAACGTGCGGTGGCCGTCATCCGCCGCGGCGGCTCGGCGTGGCTCGCGACCGGGGCGGGCAAAGTGATACGCGAGATCCCCGTGGGCACGGAGCGGGGGATGCCGCGGCTATGGGTGCGTCGCGGTGCGACGATCCGCGTCGGCGGCCGGATTCCGGCAGGGCTCCTTTCCGCGACGCGAGCGCTCGCCGAAGCGCACGGCGCCGGGATCGCCGGCCGCGTGAAGGGCGTGCGCACGAGCGGTGAGGAACTCACGCTCGTGCTGCGGCACGGCACCGAGATCCGGCTCGGACGCGATGCGGACCTCCGCATGAAGCTCGTCATCGCGCGCAAGGTGCTCGCGCTCGTCGACGGGGGCACGGCGTACATCGACGTGAGCGTCCCCCAGCGGCCGGTCGCAGGCTAGTCTCAAGTCTCAGGTTGAGCTTTAAGGTTCAGGCACGACGGCTCGTTGACATTCACCCGAAGGAGGCCTACCCTCGGGCGCGAAGGGATCCGACACACCTGCACGTTCAATGCGAACTTCAGCTTGAGGTGACTTGAGACATGAGCAATCAACTGGGTAGCTACCTCGCCGTCATCAAGGTCGTCGGGATCGGCGGCGGCGGCACGAACGCGGTGACCCGCATGGTCGAGGCCGGGCTCTCGGGCGTCGAGTTCGTCGCAGTGAACACGGACGCGCAGGCGCTCCTCATGACCGAGGCGGACGAGAAGATCCACATCGGATCGCGCGCCACGCGCGGTCTCGGCGCCGGAGCCGATCCGAGGGTCGGGCTCGCGGCGGCCGAGGAGACGCGCGACGAGTTGAAGGAGGCGCTGAAGGGCGCCGACATGGTCTTCGTCACGGCGGGAGAGGGCGGGGGCACTGGCACCGGCGGCGCTCCCGTCGTTGCTCAGATCGGACGCGAGCTCGGCGCGCTCACCGTGGGCGTCGTGACGCGTCCGTTCGCCTTCGAGGGCAAGCTCCGCGCCGACCAGGCCGAGCAGGGCATCCAGTCGCTCCGCGAGAACGTCGACACGCTGATCGTGATCGAGAACGACCGGCTCCTGCAGGTCGTCGAGCGCGACACCCCCGTGACC
>DASTKY010000022.1:0-2200 GCA_035715495.1 Gaiella sp.
GGCGATCGAGCTCGTCCGCAACGAGCTCGTCGACGGCCGGGCCGTGGCGACGGGGGAGACCGAGACCCTCGAGTGCGGCATCGTCTTCCGCAGCGTCGGCTACCACGGCGTGGCGCTCCCGGGCGTGCCGTTCGACGCCTCGTCGGGCATCGTCCCGAACGTGGGGGGCCGCGTGCTCGACGAGGGCGGCACCCCGCTCCCGGGCCTCTACTGCGCCGGGTGGATCAAGCGCGGCCCGAGCGGCGTCATCGGCACCAACAAGAAGGACGCGACCGAGACGGTCGAGCTCCTCCTCGAGGACGCGCGCGCGGGCCGGCTTCCGGAGGGCTCGGGCGACGACCTCGAGCTGCTCCTCGCCCAGCGGGGGGTCGCGCACGTGCTGTACGCCGGGTGGCAGGCGATCGACGCGCACGAGCGTGGTCTGGGCGAGCCGCAGGGCCGGCCGCGGGTCAAGCTCGCGACGTGGGACGAGCTGCTCTCGGCCGCGCGTCCCGGCGCGGGCGACTGACCGGCGCGCCGCCGCGCCGTGGCTAGACTCGGCGCCGTGAGCGCGACGGACGAGCGGCGGGAGCTCTGGGGCGGGGAGACGACCAAGGCGGTCGCGAACTTCCCGGTCTCCGGCGAGCCGATCCCGATCGCGGTCGCGCACTGGCTCGGGCGCATCAAGGCCGCCGCCGCGCGCGTCAACGCCGACCTCGGCCTGCTCGACGCCGACCTCGCGCAGCGCATCGCCGCCGCGGGCGACCGGATCGCCGCCGGCGAGTTCGACGACCAGTTCCCGATCGACGTCTTCCAGACGGGCTCGGGCACGAGCTCGAACATGAACGCCAACGAGGTGATCGCGACCCTCGCCGGCGACGACGTGCACGCGAACGACCACGTCAACATGGGGCAGTCGTCGAACGACGTCTTCCCGTCCGCGGTGCACCTCGCCGCGCTCGACCGGACGGTCGCGGAGCTCCTGCCGGCCCTCGAGCAGCTCGCGTACGCGCTCGAGCAGAAGGCCGAGGAGTTCGAGGACGTCGTCAAGTCGGGGCGGACCCACCTGATGGACGCCGTCCCGGTCACGCTCGGCCAGGAGTTCTCGGGGTACGCGGCCCAGGTGCGCCAGGGCGTCGCGCGGGTCTCGGACGCGCTCCCGCGGCTCGGGCAGATCCCGCTCGGCGGCACGGCGACCGGCACGGGGCTCAACACCCACGCCGAGTTCGCGGCCAGGGTCCGCGACCTCCTCCACGAGGCGACCGGGCTCCCGATCTCGGCGCCCGCCGACCCGTTCGAGTCGCAGGCGGCGCGGGACGGCCTCGTCGAGCTCTCCGGCGCGCTGAAGGTCGTCGCCGTCTCGCTCACGAAGATCGCGAACGACCTCCGGCTGATGGGCTCGGGCCCCCGCGCCGGGCTCTCGGAGCTCTTCCTCCCCGAGCTGCAGAAGGGCTCGTCGATCATGCCGGGCAAGGTCAACCCGGTCATTCCCGAGGTCGTGACGCAGGTGGCGGCCCAGGTGATCGGGAACGACACGGCGATCACGATCGGCGGGATGAACGGCCACTTCGAGCTGAACGTCTACGTCCCGCTGATCGCGCGGAACCTGCTCGGGTCGATCGGGCTCCTGACGAGCGCGGCGACGCTGCTCGAGGAGAAGTGCGTCGCGGGAATCGAGGCGAACCGGCCGCGGAACGAGGAGTACGCCGAGGGCACGCTCAGTGCGGCGACGGCGCTCAACCCGTACATCGGCTACGACAAGGCCTCCGAGATCGTGAAGGCCGCGACCTCGTCGGGCCGCTCGCTGCGCGAGGTCGCGCGCGAGGCAGGCGTGGAGGAGAGCGTGCTCGACGAGGCGCTCGACTTCCACAAGATGGCCAAGCCCCACGGCTGAGCCGCACCCGCCGGAGAGCTCCTCGACCGTCGCCTCACCCCTTCAAGGGAATCTGATGTTCCCATTTGCCCTTTGCCGGGGGCGCGGCTAGGGTCAGGCCGCTCCGAGTCGCCTACTCGGAGGCAAGGGGAGACACCATCAGAAGGGGAGACACATGAGGAAGCAGTTCCTCGCGCTCCTGAGCGGAGCGCTCGTCCTCGCCCTGTCCGTGGGCGTGGGCATCTCCGTCGCGGCCGGCCCGCCGGCCGGGACAGCGTCTCTCGGCGACTCGGTCGCCGTCGGGACGTCCGACAACCTCGAGGGACCTCTCGCGAAGGAGCAGTCCGC
>DASTKY010000023.1:0-2603 GCA_035715495.1 Gaiella sp.
GGCGTGTGGGCAGTTCGCCAGCGCGAGCCGCTGCGGGCGCCGCTCGGGCGGCGTCACGATCGCCCTGGCCGCGAGCCAGCCCACCACCACGACGAGCCCGCCCAGCGCCGCGTCGACGATGAAGTGGTTCCCTGTCGCGACGATGATCAGGAGCATCGCCAGCGGGTAGGCGACGCCGATCGCGCGCACCCAGCGGCGCCGGCCGATCCAGGTGAGCACGGCGCCGACGATCAGCGCGTAGCCGAAGTGCAGGCTCGGGACGGCGGCGAAGGGGTTGTAGAGCGCGCCGAGCAGGTCGGAGCTCAGGTCGAGGCCCGTCGAGGCGCTGACCGTGTCGGAGAATCCCAGCTGCGCGAGGCGCGGCGGGGCGGCCGGGAAGAAGACGTAGCCGACGAGCGCGAGCGCCGTCGCCGCGACGAAGGTCGTCCGCACGAGCGGGAACCGGTCGGGATGCTTCCGGTGCACCCAGACGAGCGCGACCGCGGTGCCGACGAAGTGGAGCAGCATGTAGGCGGCGCCGAGGAGCGAGGGCGCGAATGGGATCGCCTCGAAGGCGCTCTGGACGCTGCGCTCGACGTAGATCCCGACCGTCTGCTCGAAGGCGACGATGTCGGCCGTGTTGCGGAGCGCCGCCTGCACGTTCTCGCCGCCCGCGCCGCGGATGACCTCGTAGAGGCCGTAGAGCACGGCGAGGCCGGCGATCTCACGGGTGCCGGAGTGGGAGTTGGAGAGCCAGGCGCGAACCATGCCGCCACTCTGCTCCCCGATCGCCGCCGTGGCCGTGGAGCCACCCCGACAGCCGGGGTGCGGCCAACCACACTCCTCGGGGCGGGCGCTAGGCGCGGAGGAAGGCGAGCACGGCGAGCACGCGACGGTGATCGTCGGTGCTGGCGGGGAGCCCGAGCTTCGTGAAGATGCTCGTCACGTGCTTCTCGACGGCGCGGAGCGTCACGAACATGCGCTCGGCGATCGCCTGGTTCGAGCGGCCCTCCGCCATCAGCTCGAGCACCTCGCGCTCGCGCGCAGTGAGCTGCTCGAGCGGGTCGTCGCGGCGCTTGCGGCCCACGAGCTCGCTGACGACCGCCGGGTCGAGCGCGGAGCCGCCGTCGGCGACGCGCCGGACGGCGGTGCCGAACTGCTCGAGGTCGGCGACGCGGTCCTTCAGCAGGTAGCCGACGCCCTCCGCGCTCGTCTCGAGCAGCGACATCGCGTACGCGGGCTCGACGTACTGGGAGAGGAGCAGCACCCCGACGTCGGGATGGCGCTCGCGGATCTCCTTCGCCGCGACGAGCCCCTCGTCCGTGTGGGTCGGCGGCATCCGGATGTCGACGACCGCGACGTCGGGCTTGTGCATCGCGACGTGCCGCAGCAGGTCGTCGGCGGACCCCGACTGCGCGACGACCTCGAAGCCGGCCTCCTCCAGGAGGCGCGCGACGCCCTCGCGCAGGAGCACGGAGTCGTCGGCGAGCACCACCCGCCGGGCGTCGCCGAGCTGCGAGACCGTCCCGCGGAGCGGCGGGAAGTCGCGCGGGAGGTCCTCGACGAGCACCTGGTGGATGCGCTCGAGGTCGGGCAGGCCCTGCAGCCGGTGCGAGCCGAGATCGCGCGTCTCGACGCCGGAGATGAACGGCGCCGCGGTCGACGACAGCAGGATCTGCCCACCGTGTCCCGCCGCGGCGATGCGCGACGCCCGGATCACGTCGAGCCCGGTGTAGCCCTCCTCGCCGAGGAGCGGGACGCCCGTGTGCAGGCCCATGCGGACCTTGACGCCGATCTCCTCGGGCCACTCGTGGTCGCGGATCCGCCCCTGCCCGGCGAGCGCCGCGGCGAGCGCGGGCTGCGCCTCCTCGAAGACCGCGGAGAGCTCGTCTCCCGTCGCGTCCACCTCGACGCCGCCGTTCGAGGCGATCTCCTCGCGCAGCAGCCGGCGGACGTCGCCGATCACCTGCGGGTACGCGGCCCCGGCGCTCTGGACGAGCTTGGTCGACCCCTCGACGTCGGCGAAGAGGAACGTGACGGTGCCTGTTGGCAGCTCGGACACGCGGGTGAGTCTACGAGCGAACACGTCGAGCCGCCGCATTCGGGGCGTGCGCACGGCCCGGGGCCGCTCGGCACCCGCCGGGGCCGTCGCCCGGCCGAGCGCGCGGCGGCTCAGCGGTCGGCCTTCGCGGTCGCGGACGGGTCGAGGGCCGTGACGATGCCGGCACGGCCGCCGAGGTCACGCGCCGTCAGCGGGATCGTCGCGCGGATGCGGGTGCCGCCGCCCGGCGGGCTCACGATCTCGAGTGCCCCGTCGAGCGTCTCGACCCGGTCGACGAGCCCCTCCAGGCCCGAGCCGAGGGTGGGATCGGCGCCGCCGACGCCGTCGTCCTCGATCTCCGCGACCATGGCTCCTGACTCCTCGTCCTCCGCGATCCGCACCCGCGCCTCGCTGGCGCCCGCGTACTTGACGACGTTGGCGAGCGCCTCGGCCGTGACGTAGTAGGCGGCCGCCTCGATCGCGGGCGGGAAGCGCTCGCTCGGCACGTCGACGTCGACGGGGATCGGCGAGCGGGCGACCAGCGCCTCGAGCGCAGGCCCCAGGCCGCGGTCGGTGAGGACAT
>DASTKY010000024.1:0-5243 GCA_035715495.1 Gaiella sp.
CCCGCGACGCGGCCGTGCTCGAGCAGCAGCGTCTGGCCGGCGGTCTCGGGGAGGATCATCGCGCCGCCCGCCTCCGCATGCTCGGCGAGAAAGCGGCCGAGCTCGGAGACGGAGACGATCCAGTTGCCGTGGTTCATCATCGTCGGCGGCGGCGGGATGCGGAGCGCAGCGCCCTTCGTGAGGACGTACACCGCCTCGCCGTGGACGGGGCCGTACGTCGGCATCTCCTCGATCGCCATCCGTCCTGCAAAGAGCCTGCGGATCGCGCGTGGGTTCATCACCGCGCCCGAGAGCAAGTGCGACCCGGGCTGCTTCCCCTTCTCGAGCACGGCGACGGGGACGTCTCCAAGCTGCTCGCGGATGCTCGGGTGCTCCTCGAGCAGCTGCCCGAGGCGGATCGCGCACGCGAGCCCGCCTGGTCCGCCGCCGACGATCAGGATCCCGACGTCGATCCGCTCGTCGACCGGATCGGTCGGCGGCGCGATCGCGTCCGAGCTCGAGAAGGGCGGCGGGTGGTCGGCCGGGCGGACGCCGCTCACGGGACGCCTAGCTGCGCGCCTTGAGGAGCTCGGTGAGCTTCGGCGCGATCTGCGTCAGGTCGCCGACGACGCCGAGGTCGGCGAAGTCGAAGATCGGCGCGTTCGGGTCCTTGTTGATCGCGACGATCGTCCCCGAGTTCTGCATGCCGACCTTGTGCTGGATCGCGCCCGAGATGCCGAGCGCGATGTAGAGCTTCGGCGAGACGGTCTTGCCCGTCTGCCCGACCTGCGCGGCGTACGGGTACCAGCCGGCGTCGACGACGGCGCGCGTCGCGGCCACCGCGCCGCCGAGCGCGTTCGCGAGCTCCTCGCAGTAGGAGAAGCCCTCCGGACCGCCGAGCCCGCGGCCGCCCGCGACGATCACGTCGGCGTCCTCGATCGACGGGCCGGTCGACCGCTCCTCGAGGTGGTCGACCATCGACGCCTTCGTCGAGAAGTCCTGGAAGGTGGCGGCGACGTCCTTCACCTCGGCCGAGCCGCCCGTCTCGCTCGGGTCGAACGTCCCCGAGCGGATCAACGCGAGCCGCGGCGTCGACGTCCAGCCGACCTCGACGACGACCGTGTCGCCGAGCGCCGGGCGCACGCCGACGAGCTCGTCGCCCTCGAGGCGGAGGTCGGTCAGGTCCCAGTTGAGCCCGGCGTCGAGCCGCGCGGCCAGGCCGGCGGCGACGTCGGCGGCGAGCACCGAGGCCGGGAAGAGCACGTTGGTGGCGCCGCTCTCGCGCACGACCGCCTCGAGCGCGTCGACGCGCGGCTGCGGCAGCGGCGCCGCGAGCGCCTCGTCGTCGACGACGTAGACCGTCTGCGCGCCGAACGGGCCCGCCTTCGCGGCGGCGTCGCGCACACCGCTCCCGAGCACGACGCCGGCGACCTCGCCGCCGAGCCCGGCTGCCTTGGCGAGCACGCCGAGACCGCCCTTCGTGAGCGCGCCGTCGTGCGCCTCGAGGAAGACGAGCGTGCTCATACGAGCCGCTTCCCCGCGAGGTACTCGACGATCTTCTCCGCCGCGCTGCCGTCGTCCTCGAGCTTCACCTGGTCGCTCTTCGGGGGCGGCGGCGCCGACGAGCGGACGGTCGTCCGCGACCCCGCCTCGCCGACGTGGCTCGCCTCGGCGCCGATGTCGGCGAGCGAGACGACCTCCTGCGGCTTCGACTTCGCACCCATGATCCCCTTGAGGGACGGGTAGCGCGGCTCGTTGATCGCGTCGGAGACGGCGACCACGGCCGGGAGCGGGACGGCGATCACGTCGTAGCCGAACTCGGTCTGCCGCTTGCCGGTGACGGCGCCGTCGGCGAGCGTCAGCTCGGCGACCTGCGAGACCATCGGGCGGCGGAGCCGGTCGGCGACCGCGGCCCAGAGCACCGCGCCGTCGGCGTCGCTCGACTGCTGCCCGAAGAGCACGAGATCCGGCTCCTCGCGCTCGAGCGCCTTCGTGAGGGCGTAGCTCGTCGCGAGGAGGTCCGAGCCGGCGGCCGCCTCGTCGGCGACCAGCACGGCGCGGTCGGCGCCCATCGCGAGCGCCTTGCGCAGCGACTCCATCGCCTTCTCGGGGCCGAGCGAGACGACCACGACCTCGCCCTCCTGCGCCTCCTTGAGCCGCAGCGCCTCCTCGACGGCGTTCACGTCCGTGGCGTTCAGCGCGCTCTCGCCCGATCGGTCGAGGCGGCCGCTCCCGGCGTCCAGCCGCTTGTGCACGGCGGCGTCTGGGACCTGCTTCACGCACACGGCGATCTTCACGGCCGTGACTCTAGCCAGGCGCCCTCGCGCGCCGCCGCGCGAACCGCTCCCCCCGCGTGAGGGACACCGCCTGCCCCGGTGAGGGACGCCGCCTGCCGGACGAGGTGGTAGTGTCCCGCCCTTCGCGCGCCGCACCGGAGCCATGACTCGCCACCGGACGACAGCACGAGGGGGCCTTCTCCTCTTTCTGACCGCTCTCCTCGGAGCGGCGGTCGTCGCGTCCCCGGGAGCGGCTCCGAAGCCCGGCCTCGTCGACGGCAAGCCGATCGTGTTCCCGCTGATCGGCGACTACGCGTACTCGATGAACTACGGCGACCCCCGCGTCAACGGAAGTCACGCCGGCATCGACATCGAGAACGTCCCGTGGCGCACGCCCGTCGTCGCGGCGGAGGCGGGCCGGGTGCGGTGGCACACGACGTCGGCGCGCGCCGGCTGCATGCTCTATCTCTACGGCCGCAGCGGCACGACGTACCTCTACATCCACCTCAACAACGACCTGACGGAGCGCTCCGAGGACCGCGGCGGGTGCAAGCTCGGCACGTCGTACGCGGTCGAGGACGGCGCGAAGGTGACCGCGGGCGAGCAGATCGCCTGGAACGGCGACTCCGGCGACGCCGAGGGGAACCACCACCTGCACTTCGAGGTGCACCCCGGAGACGGCGGCGACGTGAACCCGTACCCGTACCTCAATGCGGCCGAGCGACTCCTCTTCCCCGGCCGGCTCGGCGAGACCTTCTCGCTCGGGATCCGCGGCGTGCCGGTCGCCGCGGGCGCGGGCACGCTCGAGCTTCGCGCCACAGCGGTCCGCTGGTGGCCCGGCGGGCAGTGGACGCCGGTCGTGGGCGAGCGGCCCGTGTCGGTCGCGATCGGCGAGGGCGCCGTCGTGGACACGTCCCTTGCCGCCGCCCTCGCGAGCCCGTCCCGCCGGGTCCTCGCCGCCCGCACCGCGCAGACGGTGACGGCCTACACCGCCAAGCGGAAGGTCACCGCGGAGGCCCTGCGGGGCGCGCCCGGCGTCCTGGTCGCGGCGCGCGTGACCCGGCCCGGCGGCACGACCACCGTGGCCGGCGGGGCCGATCCGGATCCGGCGACGCAGGGCATCGGCATCGACGCCGACGCCGAGCTCGACCCGCCGCCGCCGCTCACCGGCACGCGCCGCTCGGGCGTCTAGCCGCCGTGCGCGCGGGCTACGCCGTGGCCAGCGCGCCGCGCAGGAAGTCCACGATCGCGCTCGTCGGCGCGCCCGGGGTGAAGACCTCGGCGATGCCGAGCCGCTTCAGCTCGTCGGCGTCCTCCGGCGGGATGGTGCCGCCCACGACGACGAGGACGTCATCGGCGTCGTTCGCGCGCAGACCCTCTACGATCCGCGGCACCAGCGTCATGTGTGCCCCGGAGAGAATCGAGATTCCCACCGCGTCCGCGTCCTCCTGGATCGCCGTCTCGACGATCTGCTCGGGCGTCTGGTGGAGGCCGGTGTAGATGACCTCCATCCCCGCGTCGCGCAGCGAGCGCGCGATGATCTTCGCACCACGGTCGTGCCCGTCCAGCCCGGGCTTCGCGATGACGACACGGATCGTGCGCTCCACGCGCTCAGTATAGGAACGTGCGACTCCACGTCATCGGGTCCTCCCCGGCCTGGCCCAACGCGGGCGGCGCCCACTCGGGCTACGTCGTCGAGTCGGAGGGCCGTCGACTGCTCCTCGATTGCGGACCGGGCGTGCTCGCACGGCTTCGCGAGGACGAGCCCTGGCCCTCCGTGGACGCGATCGCGATCACGCACTTCCACCTCGACCACTGGGGCGACCTCGTCCCGTGGGTCTGGGGCAGCTTCTACCGACGTGGCCACGACGACCGGCGCCCGGAGCTCTGGGTCTACCGCGGTGGGCAGGCGTTTCTCGAGGACCTCGGGGCCCGGATCGGGTTCCCGGACATGTTCGAGCGCACCTTCGTCCTCTCGGAGTACGACCCCGAGACGACGTTCGCGACCGCGGCCGGGCTCGACGTCCATCCCGTGCGGCTCCCGCACTACAAGCTCGAGACGTACGGCTTCCGCATCACGAACGGCGCCGCGACGCTGGCGTACACCGGAGACACGGGCCCGAGCGACCGGATCGCCGAGCTCGCCCGCGACGCCGACCTGCTCGTCTGCGAGGCGACGCTCGAGACGGGCGAGGCCGACGGCGAGCCGCGGGGCCACCTGAGCGCCGAGGAGGCGCTCGACGCGTTCGCGGCCTCGGGGGCGCGCCGCCTGCTCCTGACGCACCGCCCGTCCGAGCTGCCGGTGCCGGACGGCGTCGAGCTCGCGTACGACGGGATGCAGCTCGAGGTCGTGCCGCGCCCGGAGCAGGTCTCGGGCTGAGCCCGCGCGTGCGCTAGAAGACGGGCTGCTCGCGCCAGGTGCCCCACACCCGGCGCCACGAGTCGCAGATCTCGCCGAGCGTCACGCCGTCGCGCACCGCGTCGACGATGAAGGGCATCAGGTTGCGGTCGGGCACCGACGCCGCCTCCGAGAGCGCCGCGAGCCGCTGCTCGACCGCGGCCGAGTCGCGCCGTGCCTTGAACGCCTGGAGCCGCTCGATCTGCTTGCGCTCGAGGTCGGGGTCGATCCGCAGGATGTGCACGTCCTCGTCGTCGGCCGTCTGGTACCGGTTGACGCCGACGACGATCCGCTCGTTCGCCTCGACCTCCTGCTGGTAGCGGTACGCCGCCTCCGCGATCTCGCGCTGGGGCATGTTCTCCTCGATCGCCGCGACCATCCCGCCGAGCTCGTCGATCTGGCGGAAGTAGTCGTACGCCTCGCGCTCGAGCCGGTTCGTCAGCGCCTCGACGTGGTAGGCGCCGCCGAGCGGGTCGACGGTGTTGATCACGCCGGTCTCGTGCGCGATCACCTGCTGCGTGCGCAGCGCGATACGCACGGCCTCCTCGCTCGGGAGCGCGAGCGCCTCGTCGTAGGAGTTCGTGTGCAGC
>DASTKY010000025.1:0-2908 GCA_035715495.1 Gaiella sp.
GGAGCCGCACAAGGGCGTCAACCCGGACGAGGTCGTCGCCGTCGGCGCCGCGATCCAGGCCGGCGTCCTCAAGGGCGACGTCAAGGACGTGCTCCTGCTCGACGTGACCCCGCTCTCGCTCGGGATCGAGACCAAGGGCGGCGTGATGACGAAGCTCATCGAGCGCAACACCACGATTCCCACCAAGAAGACGGAGGTCTTCTCGACCGCGGCCGACAGCCAGCCGTCGGTGGAGATCCACGTCCTCCAGGGCGAGTCCGAGATGGCGACGTTCAACAAGACGCTCGGCAAGTTCCAGCTGGTCGGGATCCCGCCGGCGCCGCGCGGCATGCCGCAGATCGAGGTGGCGTTCGACATCGACGCGAACGGGATCATCCACGTCACCGCGAAGGACGTCGGCACCGGGAACGAGCAGCAGATCCGGATCGAGGGCGGCTCCGGCCTCTCCGAGGACGAGGTCGCCCGGATGGTCGGCGAGGCCGAGTCCCACGCGGACGAGGCGCGCAAGCTGCGCGAGCTCGCCGACGCCCGCAACCAGGCCGAGCAGCTGGCGTACCAGACCGAGAAGGCGCTGGGCGACCACCGAGACAAGCTCGACCCGTCCGACGCCGGCACGATCGAGGGCCGAGTGATGGAGCTGCGGCAGGCGCTCGAGTCCAACGACCCGGCCGAGATCCAGGCCAAGGCGACGGCGCTCGAGCAGGCGGCCCAGCCGCTCGCGCAGGCGCTGTACGCCCAGGCCAACCAGCAGGCGGGCGCGTCGTCCGGCGCGACCGGCGACGGCCCGGCGGGCGACACCGACGAGGTCGTCGAGGACGCCGACTACGAGGTGATCGACGAGGACGAGGCGGCGAAGACGACGTGACCGACGAGCGTCACGAGATCGTCGAGCCGCAGGACGGGGACGGCGGGCACGGCCCGCCGTCCCCGCCCGACACCGTGGTCCCGGAGGCCCTCGACCTCGAGGAGCTGCTCGCGCGTGTGCAGGACGCCGAGCGCGAGCGGGACAAGAACCTCGACGACCTGCGGCGCGTCGCGGCCGACTTCGACAACTACCGCAAGCGCGTCGTCCGCGAGCAGACGCAGCTCTACGCCCGCGCGGGCGAGCGGGTCGTCGCGAAGCTCCTGCCGGTGCTGGACGACCTCGAGCGGGCGCTGGACGCCGCCGAGCACCACGAGGAGGCCAAGGTCCTCGAGGGCGTCCGGATGACGAAGGACGCGCTCGCGGGGCTGCTCGCCGCCGAGGGCGTCGAGGAGATCGCGACCGACGGGCCGTTCGACCCGCACGTCCACGAGGCGCTGATGACCCAGCGCGCCGAGGGCGTCGAGGCCGGCCACGTGGTGCAGGTCGTGCAGCGCGGCTACCGCCTGGGCGACGCCGTCCTGCGGCCGGCCCGCGTCGTGGTGGCCGAGGAGTAGCCGTGGCCCCCCGCGACCCGTACGCCGTCCTCGGCGTGCCCAAGACCGCCACCGACGACGAGCTCAAGAAGGCGTACCGCAAGCTCGCGCGCGAGCTGCACCCCGACCGCAACCCGGACGACCCGTCGGCCGAGGAGCGGTTCAAGGACGTCCAGGCGGCCTACGACATCCTCTCGGACGCCGAGAAGCGCCAGGCGTTCGACCGCTACGGCGCGAACGGCCCCGGGCCGCAGGGCGGCTTCGGGCCCGGCGGCACGCGCTTCGACAACGTCGACCTGGGCGACCTCTCCGACCTCCTCGGGAACTTCGGCTCGTTCTTCGGCCGCGGCGGCCGCTCGGCCCGCCCGCAGCCCGAGCGGGGCGTCGACTACGAGTCGCGCGTCCGCATCTCCTTCGAGGACGCGCTCGAGGGCGTCCAGGTCCGCGTCCCGATCGAGGTCGAGACCGCCTGCCACGTCTGCGGCGGCTCGGGCGCCGAGCCCGGGACCGCGCCGCGCACGTGCCCGGACTGCCAGGGCTCCGGCGTGATCGCCGACAGCCAGGGCCTCTTCGCCCTGTCGCACCCGTGCCCGCGCTGCCGCGGGAACGGGGTCGTGGTCGACACGCCCTGCAAGGGCTGCCGCGGCTCCGGCCGCGAGCGGGTCACGCGCCGCTACCAGGTGAAGGTCCCGGCCGGCGCGAAGGACGGCACGCGGATCCGGCTCAAGGGCAAGGGCGAGGCGGGCCGCAACGGCGGGCCGCCGGGCGACCTCTTCGTGCGCGTCGAGGTCGAGCCGTCCGCCCTCTACGAGCGCCGCGGCGCCGACCTCGTGCTCGAGGTCCCGGTGACGTACGCGGAGGCGGCCCTCGGCGCCACCGTCCAGATCCCGACCCCGCAGGGGCCGGTGGGGCTCAAGGTGCCGTCCGGGTCCGAGAGCGGCAAGCTGCTGCGGGTCAAGGGCCGCGGCGCGCCGAAGCTCAAGGGCGGCGGGAAGGGCGACCTGCTCGCGCGGCTCAAGGTGACCGTCCCGTCGAAGCTCTCGAAGGCCGAGCGCGAGGCGCTCGAGGCCTACCAGCGCTCCTCGCGCGAGCAGCCGCGCGAGCACCTCACGAGGAGCGCCTGATGCCCGACCGCCCGCGCTACATGATCTCGGTCGCCGCCGAGCTCGCCGGCCTCCATCCGCAGACGATGCGGATGTACGAGAGCCGCGGCCTCGTGCGGCCCGCCCGGACCCCGGGCGGCACCCGGCTCTACTCCGAGAACGACGTCGAGCGCCTGAAGCTGATCCAGCGCCTCACGACGGAGCTCGGGCTCAACCTCGCGGGCGTCGAGCACGTGCTGCGGCTCGAGGACGAGCTGCGTCGCCTCAACGCCCGCATGCGCCAGCTCGAGCGTGAGCTGCGAGAGGAGATCCGCTCCACCCACCAGCAGTACCGGCGGGAGATCGTGGTGTACCGCGAGCCGCAGCTCCCCGCCCGCCAACCGCGAGGAGACCCATGGACTTCGACA
>DASTKY010000026.1:0-2631 GCA_035715495.1 Gaiella sp.
AAGAGCTGCCGGATGATGATCTGCGGCTCGTGCGGCATGCGGGTCAACGGCGGCGCCGTCCTCGCGTGCAAGACGCGCATCCTCGACCTCGTCGCCGACGGGCGCGTGCCGGTCGTCTCGGCGATGGGGAACCTCCCGATCGTCAAGGACCTCGTCGTCGACATGGATCCGTTCTGGCAGAAGATGCAGGCGATCCAGCCGTACCTCGAGCCGCGGCTCGACCGCCCTGTCGAGAAGGAGCACATCGTCCCGCAGGAGCGGATGAACGCGATCCACAAGGAGTCGCTCTGCATCAACTGCGGCTGCTGCGTCTCGGAGTGCAACTCGATGGAGTCCGATCCGGACTTCCTCGGCCCGGCGGCGCTCGCGAAGGGGTTCCGCTTCGTCGGCGACGCGCGCGACGGCGCCACGATCGAGCGTCTCGAGCGCTACAGCGAGGAGCACGGGATCTGGGACTGCACGCGGTGCTACTTCTGCAACGAGCGCTGCCCCAAGGGCGTCGACCCGCGCGACGCGATCGCGAAGCTCGGCGCCGAGGCGATGAAGGCGGGCATCGACCGGGACATGGGCGCGAAGCACGCCAAGTGGTTCGTCACCTCGGCGAAGACGACCGGCTGGCTGCGCGAGACCGAGCTCGTGCCGAAGACGCAGGGCGTCGTGAAGGCGATCAAGGAGATCAAGTTCGCGATGTCGCTCCTTCCCAAGGGGAAGGTGCCGCCGCCCTTCCCGCCGCACGTCGCGGCGGACGTGAACGAGTCCCGCGCGCTCTACGACCTCGTGAAGACGCAGGGGCGCGACGGCGCCGCGGGGATCGTCCAGGGCGAGAAGGCGCTGCTGCACCTCTCCGAGGACGTCGGCATCGCCGGCGGCCCGACCCACCCGTACGACGACCCGCGGTCGTTCGTGAAGCCCTACCTCCCCGACGACGAGCCGGAGCCGGAGCAGGCGCCCACCGGCGCCAACTAACCTGACGCACCGTGAAGCAGGTCGCCTATTACAAGGGGTGCCTCGCCAGCCTGTCGGCGAAGGAGCTCGACACGTCGACCAAGGCGCTCGCGCCGAAGGTGGGCTACGAGCTCGTCGAGCTCGACTCGGTCACCTGCTGCGGCGCCGGTGACATCCACGAGGCGGAGCCCGACTACTACCTCCACCTGAACGCGCGGATCCTCGCGTACGCCGCCGCGACCGGCGCGGACACGCTGATGACGGTCTGCAACGTCTGCACGCTCAACCTCCGGCAGGCGAACCACCAGCTGCTGCACGACTCCGCCCTCCGCGAGCGCGTCAACGACAACCTCGAGCGCGTCGGCGCCCCGCGATACGACACGGACGTCGATTGCGTCCACTTCCTCTGGCTCGTCGCCGGCGAGAGCTTCCCGAAGCTCCAGGAGGTCGCGCACAAGGGCCTCCGCGGGCTCAAGATCGCGCCGTTCTACGGCTGCCAGATCCTCCGCCCGTCCAAGCTGATGGGCTTCGAGGACCCCGACAACCCGGACTCGCTCGAGCGGATCATCGCCGCCTGCGGCGGCGAGGCGATCGACTACCCGGCCAAGGTCAAGTGCTGCGGGTTCCCGATCATCCAGGCCCGCGAGGACACCGCGCTCGGCGAGCTGATCCAGCCGATCGAGCAGGCGAAGGAGGCCGGCGCCGACGCGATCGTGACGCCGTGCCCGCTCTGCCATCTCTCGCTGGACGCCTGGCAGTCGAAGCTCAAGAAGCAGACGGGCAAGGACTTCCAGATGCCGATCCTCCACCTGTCGCAGCTGATCGGCGTCGCTGCCGGCCTCGCCGACTCCGAGCTCCGCTTCAAGCGGCACGTCGTCTCGGTCGGGCCGGTCCTGGAAAAGCTCGCGTTGTAGCCGCGGCCGGCAAGGCCCGGATCGACTCGTCTCTACAGTGCTGCGGTGCTCACGGTCCTGATCGGCGTCCTCGCGGCGCTCGCCGTCGCGGTCGTCGCCTACGGGTGGTTCGAGGCCGGGTGGCTGCGGACGCGGGTGCTCGAGGTCGAGCTCGACGGGCTGCCGCCGGCGCTCGACGGGCTGCGGATCGCCCACCTCTCCGACTTCCACCTCGGCGCGCCGCTCTCGCGCGGCAACGGCGCGAGCGCGCGCGCCGTCGACTGGGTCGCGTCGAGGCGGCCGGACCTCGTCTGCGTCACCGGCGACCTCGTCTCGCACCCCCGGGGCGAGGGGCGGCTGCGCGACCTCCTCGCCCGGCTCGAGCGGCCGTACGTGATCCTCGGCAACCACGACGTCGCCGTCACGCGCGACCCGTTCTCGCGCGCGGCCGAGCTCCGCGACCTCGAGCAGGCTCGGCTCCTGCGGGACGAGGTCGAGTCGCTCACGGTCGGGGGCGAGAGCGTGTCGATCGTCGGCGTCGACCCGGAGACCTATCGCAAGCGCCGGGCCGAGCCCCACCGGCGCGTCGACCCCGGCGCCTCGTTCCGGCTCCTCCTCTGCCACGTCCCGGGCGTCGTGCGGCTGCTGCCCGCCGGCGCCTTCGACCTGATCCTCGCCGGGCACCTCCACGGAGGGCAGATCTGCCGGCCCTGGCCGGGCCGCCGCATCACTCTCGCGCCCCCGCGGGCGCGCTTCGCCGCGGGCGTCTACCGGACGCCCGCCGGCACGATGC
>DASTKY010000027.1:0-4574 GCA_035715495.1 Gaiella sp.
GGTCGAGGGCGACGACGGCGTCGTCGTCTACGCGCTGCGCTGATCAGTCGAGGGACTCGCCGCGCCACGGCCGCGGATGGCCGTGGAACGTCGTCAGCGGCTCGAGCCGCTCCCACTCGCGGGCGAGGTCCGCGAGGAGCCGCGCGCGCAGCTCCGCGTCGCCGCCCGCCCGCTCCGCCGCGACGGCCTCCGCCTCGACGCGCCCCAGGTCGGCGGGCTCCGCGGCCGGGATGCGGTTCGCGGTCGCGTGGAGGAGCGCCTCAGCGGCGCGGGCCATGCGCCGCTCGCGGCCGGAGGTCGCGGGGACGACGTCGGCCGCGAGCCAGCGCGCGAGCCCGGAGACGGCCGCCGCCGCGTCCGGCCACAGGGGCAGCTCCGGCGGGCGGCCGTCGGGCGGAGGCAGCTCGCCCCAGCCCGCGGCGCGGGCCGCCCGCGCCAGAGAGAGCGCCACGAGGTCGAGGCCGAGCCCGGCGATCGACGGCGCCCTCGCCGTGCCGTCCCGCCAGGCCGCGAGGCCGTTCACCATCATCACCGTCCGCGTGAGCGACCCGAGCGCGACGTAGTAGTCGAGCGCGGCCCGGTCGACCGGCCCGGCCTCCGCCTCGTACCCGGCGACGAGCGCGTCGGCGTCGAAGCGGCCGAGGCACGCCCACACGGCCGCGCCGAGATCCTCGAGCGGGTGCCCGAGGTGCGCCAGCTCCCAGTCGAGCAGGCCGCTCACGTGGCCGTCGTCGACGAGGAGGTTGTGCGGGCCGGGGTCGCCCCAGACGAGCACCGGCGACCGACCGTCGTCGGGCACGGCCTGCCCGGCCCAGGCGAGCAGTGCGCCGAGGAGCGGCACAGGCCCCGGACGCGCGTCCTCGTAGCGTCCCTGCCAGGCGGCGACCTCGCGCAGGGTCGCCTCGCGGGCGGAGCCGTCGGACGCGAGCCCGAGCTCGGACGGCGAGAGCGCGTGGAGCCGCGCGAGCCAGGCGCCGAGCTCCTGCGAGAGCGTCGTCGCGGTCTCCGGGTCGAGCCGCCCCGCGACGGCGCCCGGCAGCCGGCCCATCAGCACGTAGGGGCGGCCGAGCGTGCCCGTGCCGTACGCCGTGGGCACGGGCAGGCCGCGTCCCGCGAGCGCCGCGAGGTAGCGGTGCTCGTCCTCGCGCCGCGTCCACGCGAGGACGCCCGCCGGGACGCTCCGCCGGAGGACGTACTCCACCCCGCGTCCGTCCACGTCCCGCGCCGCCACGAGCCACGTCTCCTGGCTGTTCCCGACGGAGACGCGGTCCACCGCGACGGCCTCGAGCGCCGGGTCGACGTGCTCGCGGAGGACGGCGGTGGCCGCGCCGGGATCGAGTGCGGCGACGGGCTCGTCCGTCACGGTGCGACGACCGGTCGACGCGGAACGACGAGCCCCGTGACGAGCGCGGCGGTGCCGAGCACGGCCAGCGCGATCCCGAGCGGCAGGGCGGTGTCCCGCCCCGCGATCCCGACGAGCGGCGCGACGACGGCGGCGATGGCGAACTGCGTCGTCCCGATCAGCGCCGAGGCGCTTCCCGCGACGTGCGGGTGGTTCGTCAGGGCGAGCGCCGTCGCGTTCGGCATCACGATCCCGATCGTCGCGACCCCGACGAAGAGCGGCGCGAGCACGAGGCCGAGCGGCGCGTCCGCTGCGACCGCGGCCAGCACGCAGACCCCGGCGCCCGCGGAGCCGGCCAGGCCCACGAGGAGGATCTGTCGGGGCCGTGCGCGCCGGAGCAGGAGCCGGTTGAGCTGGCTGCAGGCGAGGATCCCGATCCCGTTGAGGCCGAACACGAGCCCGAACGTCCGGGGCGAGAGGCCGTAGACGTCCTGGAGGACGAACGACGAGCCCGCGATGTACGCGAAGACCGCGCTCACGGCGAACCCCTGCGCGAGAGCGTGGCCGACGAACCACCGGTCGCGGAGCGGCTCGCCGAAGCCCGCGAGCATGCGGCGCAGGCCCGCCTCGCGCCGACGCTCGCGCGGGAGCGTCTCGGGAAGGCCGAGCGCGACGGCCGCGAAGAGCAGGACGCCGGTCGCGGCGAGGACGAGGAAGATCCCCTCCCAGGTCGTCACCTCGAGCACGGCGCTGCCGATCGACGGCGCGAGGACCGGCGCGAGCCCGTTGACGAGCATCAGCGAGGAGAAGAAGCGGGCCGCCGCGGTGCCGGAATGGAGGTCGCGGACGACCGCGCGCGAGGCGACGACCGCCGCGCCGGCCGCGACCCCCTGCGCAAAGCGGAGGCCGGCGAGCGTGACGGCGTCCGGCGCGAGCGCGCAGAGCGCCGAGGCGACCGTGTAGACCGCCAGCCCGACGAGGAGCGGCCCGCGGCGACCGCGTGCGTCGCTGAGCGACCCGAAGACGAGCTGCCCCGCGGCGACGCCGACGAGGCAGGCCGTCAGCGAGAGCTGGATCGCGGACGCGCTCGTGTCGAAGTCGGTCGCCAGCGCCGGGAACGCCGGCAGGTACATGTCGAACGAGAGCGGCGCGAACGCGGCGAGCGCGCCGAGGATGACGACGAGGCGCACCGTGCCCGCGCGGTCGCGGGCGACCGACGAGAGCGCCTCGGGGTGGCCCACTACGAGGCGGCGGCCGGCGCGCCCTCGCCCGGCTCCCAGACGCCGTCGACCGGCCGGTACGGGTAGGCCAGCTCGACGAGGGCGCCGTGGGAGCTCGCCTTCGAGATGAACGTCCAGTGCTGCCACGGGAGCCCGGGGTCGTTCTGCAGCTCCGTGCTCGTCAGCTCGATCCCCTGCTCCGCCAGGCGCTCGACCGCGCCCGGCAGGTCGGGCGACGTGAAGCAGACGTGGTGCACGTGCTCGCCGTGCTTCGCGAGGCGCCGGCCGAGGGGCCCGTCGTTGAGCGGGCAGAGCAGCTGGATCTCGCTGCCGCCCGGGTTGACGAAGGTCGCGGACGACATCACGTCCTCGCCCGCCTCCCAGCGCTCGACCATCACGATCGGCTGCTCCAGCTGCGCCGGGTCGAGCTCGGCGAGGATCGTCCTCCAGTCCGCGACCGCCTGATCGAGGTCGCGGACGAGGAAGCAGATGTGGGCGAGCGGGCCTCCGGGCATGTCAGTCCTCCGAGCGCCCGACGCGAGGCCCGTTGCCCCAGGCGAAGTCGATGGCGGCGATGAGGGCCTCGCGGGTGCTGCGCGGGTCGATCACGTCGTCGACGAACAGGTGCTTCGCGGCCTCCCAGGGCTCGGACTCGTGCGCCCACTCGGACTGGAGCTCGGCGACGAGCGCCGCGTGGGCCTCCTCGCCCTCCTGCGCGAGGATCTCGTCGAGCCGGCGCCGGTAGACCGTGCGCACGCCCGTCTCGGGCGCCATGAAGCCGAGCTCGGCCGTCGGCCAGGCGAGGATCAGGTCCGGGTGCGTGGGGCGTCCGCCGAGCGCGAAGTGGCCGCCGCCGTAGGCCTTGCGCACGACCACGACGACCTTCGGGACGGTGGCGCGCGAGAGCCGGGCGACGACGCGCTCGTACCCGGCGAGGATGCCGCCGCGCTCCGCCTCCGAGCCGACCATCAGGCCGGGGACGTCCTGGAGGAAGACCAGCGGGAGGTTGAACGTGTCGCAGAGGTCGGCGAACTGCGCGAGCTTCGCGAGCGCGGGCACGTCGAGGACGCCGGCGCGGTGCATCGGCTGGCTCGCGAGCACCCCGACGGCCTGCCCGTCGAGCCGCGCGAAGCCGGCGTAGAGGCTCGGGCCGTAGCGCTCCTTCCAGGGGAAGAGGCTGTCGGCGTCGACGATCGCGTCGAGCACCTTCCGCATGTCGTAGCCGCGGCGGGGGTCGGCGGGGACGAGCTTCAGCAGCTGCTCGGCGTCGCGGGACGGCGCCGCCGGCGGCGCGACCGGCGCGGGGAGGCCCGCGTGGTCGGGCAGGTACGAGAGCGCGCGCTTGACCGCCGCGATCGCCGCCGCGTCGTCCTCGACCGCCGCGTGCGCGTAGCCGCTCGCCTCCGTCGAGACGCGCGGTCCGCCGAGCTCCTCCGGCGTCAGCTCCTCGCCGATCGCCGAGGCGACGATCGGCGGCCCGACGAGTGCGATCGCCGCCTGCTCGGTCATCACCACGAAGTGCCCCATCGAGGCGTGGAGCGCCGAGTCCCCGAAGCTCGCGCCCACGACCGCGACGAGCCGCGGGATCTCCGGGTACCCGGGCGGCGCCTGCACGAACGTCGCGAAGTCGAACGGGAGGCCCGAGAAGCGCCAGCCCATCACGTCGGGGATCCGGCCGCCGTCGTTGTCGCTGAGGCACACGAGCGGGAGCCCCTTGCGGCCGGCGAACGCCGCGAGCCGGTTCTGCTTGAGCATGTTCACCTGGCCCGTCGTCCCCGCCATCACGGTCGCGTCGACCGCGAGGACGCAGACCTTCCGCCCGTCGATCCGGGCGAAGCCGCCGACCACGGCGTCGGCCGCGGCGGGCTCGTCGCGGCGGAACTGCGCGTCGGCGAGGAGCCCGACCTCGAAGAACGACCCCTCGTCCACGAGGAGGTCGAGCCGCTCGCGGGCCGTGAGCCGGCCGCTCGCGTGGTGCCGCTCGATCCGCTCCGCGCCGCCCATCGCGAGCG
>DASTKY010000028.1:0-3178 GCA_035715495.1 Gaiella sp.
CCAGGAGCACCGCGAGGCCGGACGAGCGCGTCGCCCGCGCAAGGAGGGCTCCCAGGATCGCGTACTCGGTCAGGTGCGCGCACTTGCGCAGGATCAGGTCCCAGGTGCCGAGGTCGGTGCCGAGGCTCGGAAGCGACGAGAAGGCGAAGATCACCGCCGCCCAGACGACGACCGGGAGCCAGGCGGAGAGCGGCGACCGGCGCGCGCCGACGGTGTGCACGGACATCGCCGAATGGTAGGCTCGCGGCCGATCAGACGGAGCGCGGTGAGGGAACCCGGTGCAAGTCCGGGACGGTCCCGCCGCTGTGAGGGGAGACGCTCTCCCGCCACGACGCCACTGGCCTACGGGCCGGGAAGGCGGCGGGGGAGGGAGCCCCGAGTCAGAAGACCTGCCGCTCTCCGCTCATAGTCCCAACCCCCTCGTGGAACAGGGAGGAAAGGAGATGGAGAGATGTCTCGGCGTCTCGCTCTAGCGGCGGCCCTGCTCGTCGTCGCGCTCGTCCCCGCAGCGGGCGGCACGGCCGCGTCCGGCGCTCGGACGGCCGCGCCGTTCCCGGTCACCGTCACGGCAGGTAACGGGAAGGTGACCCTGGCGAAGCGGCCCGCGCGCATCGTCTCGCTGTCGCCCACCGCGACGGAGACGCTCTTCGCGATCGGCGCCGGGTCGCAGGTCGTCGCGGTCGACGACCAGTCGGACTACCCGAAGAGCGCGCCCAAGACGGCGCTCTCCGGCTACACGCCGAACGTCGAGGCGATCGCGGGCTACCGGCCCGACCTCGTCGTCGTCGCGGCCGACCCGAAGGACCTGGTCTCCGCGCTGACGCGGCTCGGGATCCCGGTGCTGTACCACAAGCCGGCCTCGACGATCCGCGGCGCCTACCAGCAGATCCGGCAGCTGGGGACGGTCACCGGGCGGGGGCCTCAGGCCGCGCGGCTCGTCGCGCGGATGAAGTCGCGGATCTCCGCGATCGTCGCCAAGCGGAAGCCGTCGGCCCAGGGGCTGAGCGTCTACCACGAGCTCGACCCGAGCTTCTTCTCCGCCACGTCCGGCACGTTCGTCGGTCGCGTCTACGCGCTGTTCGGCCTGAAGAACGTCGCCGACGCCGCACCCGGAGGCTCGGACTACCCGCAGCTCTCCCCGGAGTTCATCGTCGCGTCGAACCCGGAGCTCGTCGTGCTCGCCGACTCGGTCTGCTGCGGCCAGACTGCGGCGACGGTCGCCTCGCGCCCCGGCTGGTCGGGGATCAAGGCCGTGCGCAGCCGGTCGATCCTGCGCGTCGACGACTCGGTCGCCTCGCGCTGGGGCCCGCGGCTCGTGGACTTCGTCCGCGCGGTCGGCACCGCGCTGCGGCGGCTCGAGAGCTAGCGCGGCGAGGCGGCCGTGCCGGGCACGACGCTCGAGCTGCCGTCGGCCGCCCCCGCGGCCGGCGAGGTTCGCGCCCGCGGCGTCTCGCCCGGCTGGGCGATCGCCGCGGTCGCGTTCCTCGTCGTCTCGCTCGTCGTCGGCGTGCTCGTCGGCCCGCTCGACATCGCCCCCGGCGACGCCGCCCGATCGCTGCTCGCGCGCCTCGGGCTGATCGACTCGACCCCGCTCGACGAGACGTCGGAGACGATCCTCTGGCAGCTCCGGGTGCCCCGGGTCGTCCTCGCGGCGCTCGTGGGCGGCATGCTCGCCGTCGCAGGCGCGACCTATCAGGGCGTCTTCCACAACCCGCTCGCCGATCCCTACCTCCTCGGGGTCGCGGCGGGCGCCGGGCTCGGTGCGACCCTCGCGATCTCGTACCTGCCGCGGGTGCTGAACGGGCAGCAGCTGCTCCCGTTGGCGGCCTTCCTCGGCGGCGCCGTCGCCGTCGTCGTCACGTGGGGGGTGAGCCGCTCGGCGGGGCGTGAGCGCGACGCGACGACGTTCGTGCTCGCGGGCGTCGTGGTCGCGAGCTTCCTCACCGCGCTGCAGACGTTCGTCCAGCAGCAGAACTCCGACACGCTCCAGGAGGTCTACTCGTGGATCCTCGGTGCACTGCCGAGCTCGGGTTGGAGCGACGTCGCCCTCCTCGCGCCGTACGTCGCGGTCGCGACGGGGTGCATCCTGGCGTTCCGTCGCGTCGTCGACGTCCTCAGCCTGGGGGACACGGAGGCCGCGAGCCTCGGCGTCGACGTGCCGCGTATCCGACTCGTGCTCGTCGTCGCCGCGACGCTCGGGACGGCCGCCGCGGTCTCCGTCTCCGGTCTGATCGCGTTCGTCGGGATCATCGTCCCGCACACGATCCGGATGGTCGCGGGGACGAGCTACCGCGGCCTGCTGCCGCTCTCGTTCATCGTCGGCGCCGGCTTCCTCGTGCTCTGCGACGTGATCGCCCGCACCGCGCTCTCGCCGGCGGAGCTGCCCATCGGCGTCGTCACCGCCCTCTTCGGCGCGCCGTTCTTCGCGCTCGCGCTCCGGAGCCTGCGAGGCCGCGCGTGAACGCGATCGAGGCCACTGCCGTCACCGTCCGCCTCGGGGGGCGGGAGATCGTGCGCGAGGTCGATCTCGCCGTCCCGGGCGGCCAGTGGGTGGGGCTGATCGGCCCGAACGGCGCAGGCAAGACGACGCTCCTCCGGGCGCTCGCAGGGCTGCTCCCGTACACCGGGACGATCGCCGTCGACGGGCTCACGGGCCGCTCCCTCCGTCGCCGCGACTGGGCCCGCGCCGTCGCCGTCGTGCCGCAGGAGCCGGTGACGCCGCCCTGGATGACGGTCGCGGAGTACGTGCTCCTCGGGCGGACGCCTCACCTCGGGCGCCTCGCGCGCGAGTCGGGCAGCGATCGCGACGTCGCGTCCCGAACGCTCGCGCGGCTCGACCTGCTCGCGTACCGCGACCGGCAGCTCGGGACGCTGAGCGGCGGGGAGCGACAGCGCGTCGTCGTCGCGCGGGCACTCGCGCAGGAGGCCGCGATCGTGCTCCTCGACGAGCCAACCGCCGCGCTCGACATCGGCCACCAGCAGCAGGCGCTGGAGCTGCTCGACCTCCTGCGCGCGGAGTCGGAGCTGACCCTCGTCGCGGCGATGCACGACCTGACCCTGGCCGCGCAGTACGCCGACCGGATGCTCCTCCTCGACGAGGGCCGCGTCGTCGCGGACGGCCCTCCCGCCGAGGTGCTGACCGAGGAGCTCATCGCCCGCCACTACGCCGCGAACGTCC
>DASTKY010000029.1:0-4183 GCA_035715495.1 Gaiella sp.
GTGATCGTCACGCCCGGCCAGGACACCGCGCTCGTCGTGAAGAACACGCTGGCGGGTCGCCGCCGGGCCGGGGTCGCCACCGCGCTGGGCGTCTCGGCCGGCCAGCTGGCCTGGGCGCTCGCGACGAGCGCCGGGCTCGCCGCGGTGCTCGTCGCCTCGGAGCAGCTCTTCCTCGCGATCCGCCTCGTCGGCGCCGCCTACCTGGCGTACCTCGGCCTCGCGGTGCTCTGGAGCGCGCTCCGGCGGCGCCCGCACGTGGACGCCGCCGCGCCGGCGACGCCGCTCGGTCGTGGGGCCGCGTTCCGTCAGGGGGCGCTCTTGAACCTCGGCAACCCGAAGATGGCCGTCTTCTTCACGAGCCTGCTGCCGCAGTTCGCCGGCCCGCACGGCGGGTTCCTCGACCTGCTCGGGCTCGGCGTGCTCTTCGCCGTCCTGACCGTCGCCTGGCTCTCGGCCTACGCCGTCGCCGTCGACCGGGTCTCGCTCGTCCTCCGTCGGCCCGTCGTCCGCCGGGCACTCGACGCCGTCACCGGCGTCGTGCTGGTCGCGCTCGGGCTCCGGCTCGCGACCGAGCGCCGCTGACTAGCGGGCGGCGCTCGCCGCGAGGATCGCGTCGACGTCGGGCGCCGGGGACGAGAGCGCCCACGCCTCGACGATCGCCCCGTCCCGCAGCAGGAAGATCGACCGCCGGGCCATGGGGAGGCCGTTGAGGTCACCGAGGACGCCGAACGCCCGGGCTGCCTCCGCGAGCCCGTCCGAGAGGAGCCTCACGGTCTCGCCGAGCTCGAGCGACTCGGCCCAGGCGCGGTGCGACCAGGGCGAGTCCAGCGAGATGCCATAGACGCGGATCCCCGCGGCGGTCAGGTCGCCGCTCCTGTCACGCAGGAGCCGGAGCTCGTCCGTTCAGCCGCCCGACCAGTCGAACGGGTAGAAGCAGACGAGCGCAAAGCCGTCGCCGGCGACCGCCTCGGCGAGCGGGAGCGGCTCCTCGAGCGCACCCGGCCACACGAGGGCGTGGGGGATCGCGTCGCCTCGCCCGAGCATCCTCGCGAGCCTACGCGCCGACGGGGACCGGGAGCTCCTCGGTCGCGTCGGCGATCCCGCGCACGACCTCGGTGATGTCCCGGTTCGCGTTGAACACGCGGAGCTGCTGCTCCGCGGAGTTGCCGCGGTCGAGCAGGGCGCGGATCCCGTCGAGCTCGTCGTCGCAGCCGAGCTCCCGCGCGTGCGGCTCGAGCTCCTTGAGCGTCCGGCGGACGAGCTTCGAGACCGGGACGCGGTTCCGCCGCCCGGACGGGAGGTCCATGATCGGCGCATCGAGCCCGTAGCGGGCCGCGAGCCACTTGTTCTCGCTCGTGAGGATGCGGTGGAAGGTCGGGATCTCCTTGCCCGCCTCGAACCGCTCCGAGAGCAGCTTGACCACGCACTGGCAGTAGGCGGCGATCGCGACGGCGTCCTCCAGGCGCGTGACGGCGTCGCAGATGCGCACCTCGATCGTGCCCCACTTCGGGTGCGGGCGGATGTCCCACCAGATGTGCGTGTAGTCCGCGATGCACCCGGTCCGCTCGAGCTGGCCGACGACCGACGCGTAGTCCTCGTAGTCGCGGAACCGCGGCGGCGGCCCCGAGCGCGGGAACGCGGAGAAGACGATCTGCCGGCTCGAGGCCAGGCCGGTCGGCTCGCCGCGCCAGAACGGCGAGCTCGCGGAGAGCGCGAGCAGCGGCGCGAGGTGGGGGAGGAGGCCGTTCACGACCTGGATCGCCTTGTCCGGGTCGTCCACGGCGACGTGCACGTGCATCCCGAAGATCAGCTCGCGGCGCGCGACGTACTGCAGCTGGTCGATGAGGACGCGGTACCGGTCCTTGGCGGTGATCCGCTGCCGCTCGAAGAGGCTGAACGGGTGCGTCCCGGCGGAGCCGACGCGGAGGTGATGGGCGGCCGCGACGTCGCGGACGTAGCCGCGGAGCGTCGTCAGCTCGCGCTGGACGTCACCCGCCGTCCGGCAGACGGGCGTCGCGATCTCGAGCACGGACTGCATCAGCTCGGGGTTGAGCCGCTCGGCCAGCTCGTCGCCCCGGACGGCGTCGAGCACCGTCTCGATGTGCTGCACGAGGTCGAAGCTCGTCGGGTCGAGGAGCATGTACTCCTCCTCGACGCCGAGCGTGTACGGGTCGCCCGAGCCGAAGCGGTGGTCGAGGACGCTCGCGGCCGGCGCGTCCGCGCGGCCCGTGATCGACGACGGGACGAGCTCCTTCACGGAAGCACGGCCTCGGCCTCGATCTCGACCTTCCAGGCCGGGTCGAGCAGCTGCGTCACCACGCAGGTCGCCGCCGGCCTGACGTCGCGGAAGGCCTCGCCGTGCGCGCGCGAGACCTCGGGCCAGTGGTCGGCCGAGGTGACGTAGAGCCGCGTCCGCACCACGTGCTCGAGCCCCGAGCCGGCGCGGCCGAGCGCCTCGCCGATGATCCGCAGGCAGAGCGCCGCCTGCTCGTATGCGCCCTCCGGCGGCGGCGAGCCGTCCGGCGGGATCGGTGCGGTGCCCGCCACGTGGACGCGGTCGCCGACGACCACCGCCCGCGAGAAGCCGGCGACGGCCTCGTACGGCGAGTGCCCGGTGATCAGCCTGCGTTCCACGGCGGGCGCCTAGTATCGCGCCGGTGGACGCCCTGCACCAGGTGGACGCATGGGACGTCCCCTTCGCCGCCGTCGGCGTGACGACCGCCGACGCCGTGCTCGCGACGCACGGCGACGCGACCCGCCGCCTGCCGCTCGCGTCCGTCTCCAAGCCGATCGCCGCGCTCGCGACGCTCGTCGCCGCCGAGGAGGGCGTCGTCGACCTCGACGAGGCCGCCGGGCCGCCGGGCGCGACCGTCCGGCACCTCCTCGCCCACGCGTCGGGGCTGCCGTTCGAGGGCGGCCGGCCGATCGCGCCGCCGGGCCGGCGCCGGATCTACTCGAACGAGGGCTTCCAGGTCCTCGGCGATCACGTCGCCACCGCGGCCGAGATGCCCTTCGCCGAGTACGTGCGCGAGGCGGTGGCGGCGCCGCTCGGGCTGGGGCTCGACCCGAGCGGGCACCCGGGCGCAGGGATGGAGGCGTCGCTCGACGATCTGCTCGCCGTCGCGCGCGAGCTCCTCGCGCCGCGGCTCGTCGCGGCCGAGACGCACGCGGAGATGGTCGCCGTGCAGTTCCCCGGGCTCGACGGCGTGCTGCCCGAGTACGGGCGCTTCCGGCCGCTCGACTGGGGGCTCGGCGTCGAGCTGAAGGGCGACAAGCCGGGCCACTGGTCGGGGACGCGCACGTCGCCCGCGACGTTCGGCCACTTCGGCGGCGCCGGCACGTTCGCCTGGGTCGATCCGGAGCGCGGCGTCGGGTGCGCCGGGATCACGACGCGCCGCTTCGGCGACTGGGCGAAGGTGGCGTGGCCCCGCCTCTCGGACGCCGTCCTCGAGGAGCTCGGGTGACCGACGGGCCGATCATCCGCCTGCAGGGCGTGACGAAGCGCTTCGGCTCGAAGGTGGCCGTCGACGACGTGACGATCGACGTGCCCCGCGGGCGCTGCCTCGGCTGGCTCGGCCCGAACGGCTCCGGCAAGACGACGTTGATCCGCTGCATGCTCGGGCTCGCGCGCGCGTCGAGCGGCACGATCGAGGTGCGCGGACAGCCGATGCCCGGTGGGTCGCGCCTCGCGCTCGAGCGCGTCGGCGGGATCGTCGAGGAGCCGCGCTTCTACCCGTATCTCTCGGGCCGGGGCAACCTCGAGGTGTGGGCGGGCTTCCTCGGCCGCGAGGCCCGCGGCCGGATCGACGGGGCGCTCGAGCGCGTCGGGCTCGCGGCGAACGCCGACCGGAAGGTGAAGGCCTACTCGATGGGCATGCGGCAGCGGCTCGGCGTCGCTCGCAGCCTCCTCACCGACCCGGAGCTGCTCATCCTCGACGAGCCGTCGAACGGCCTCGACCCCTCGGGGATGGCGGCGTTCCGGCAGATGATCCGCTCGTTCGTCGAGGTCGACGGACGCACGGTCTTCATCTCGTCGCACCTGCTCGACGAGGTGGAGAAGATCGCCGACGACATCGCGATCGTCCACGAGGGCAAGCTCGTGCTCCACGGCTCGGTGGAGGAGCTCGTGGCCGAGGGGCGCCAGGGGCTGCGGCTCCGCGTGGACGACGGCGACCGGGCGGCC
>DASTKY010000030.1:0-3238 GCA_035715495.1 Gaiella sp.
TGGTCGTGGGGCTCGACGTGCCCGCCCACGAGCTCGAGCGCCGCATCCGCGCGCGCACGCACGCGATGTTCGCCGACGGCGTGGTCGACGAGGTCCGTGCAGCCCTCGACGGCCCCGTCTCGCGGACCGCGGAGATGACGCTCGGGCTCGCGGAGATCGCCACGCTGCCGGTCGAGGAGGCGCGTGAGCGGATCGTCGTCCGGACGCGGCGGTACGCCGCGTACCAGCGCAAGTGGATGCGCCGGATCCCAGGGATCGTCGTGCTCGACGGCACGCGACCGCTGCCCGACCTCGTCTCCGAGGTGCTCGCGCGCGTGCGGCGGTAACGTCAGCGGATGCGGTTCGAGAAGTGGCACGCGCTCGGGAACGCGTACCTGCTCGTCGAGCAGCCGGGTGCGGGTGGGCTCACCGCGGCACGCGTGCGGCGCCTCTGCGACGTCCGCACGGGGATCGGCAGCGACGGCGTGCTCGAGGTTGCCGAGCGGGAGACCGAGCGGCACGCCGAGATCCGGATCTGGAACCCGGACGGCTCGACGGCCGAGATGTCCGGCAACGGCACGCGCATCGCGGCGGCGTGGCTCCTGCGCGAGACGGGCGCGTCGGACGTCGAGATCGCCGCGCCCGGCGGGGTGGTGCACGCGGCCGCCGCGCCGAACGGCCTCGTCCGCCAGCGGCTCGGCGGGGTGGTCGTCGCGGCCGACGAGGTGCTCGACATCGCGGGCGAGCGGCTGACGGTCGTCCCGGTCGCGGTCGGGAACCCGCACGCCGTCGTGCTCCGCGAGGCGCTGTCGCGGGACGAACTGCTGCGCTTCGGTCCGGCGATCGAGAGCCATCCGCGCTTCCGGGACAGGACGAACGTCCAGCTCGCGCGCCCCGAGCCGCGCGACGTCGTCTCCGTCCTCGTCTGGGAGCGCGGCGCAGGCGAGACCGCGGCGTCGGGCTCCTCGGCCGTCGCGGTCGCCGCCGCCGCCGTCGCGCGAGGCTGGTCCGACAGTCCGGTCCGCATCGCCATGCCCGGCGGCGACCTCGTGGTGACGATCGAGGGGGGCGACGCGACGCTGGAAGGCCCGGCAGAGCAGGTCTGCGCCGGCGAGACCCCGCTCTGACCGGCTAGACCGCCAGCTCGTACTCGCGCAGCACGTCGTTCAGGCTGAGCCGCAGGTCGTGCGACTCCTGGCGCCAGCCGATGATCAGCGCGCAGGCGATCTGGTACATGCCCGCCGGGAACTCCTTCGGCCGCGTGCCCGGGACGACAACCGCGCGCGGGGGCACTTCGCCGCGGTACTCGACCGGCCGGCTCTGGGTGACGTCGATGATCGGGACTGACGCCGTGAGGGAGACGTTCGCCGAGAGCACGGCCCCCGCGCCGACCCGGACGCCCTCGGTGACGATGCAGCGCGAGCCGATGAACGCACCGTCCTCGACGATCACGGGCGCGGCCTGGGGCGGCTCGAGCACGCCGCCGATCCCGACGCCGCCGGCGAGGTGGACGTCGGCGCCGATCTGGGCGCACGAGCCGACGGTTGCCCATGTGTCGACCATCGTCCGCGGCCCGACCCAGGCGCCGATGTTGACGTACCCCGGCATGAGCACGACGCCCTCTGCCAGGTACGCGCCGTGCCGGGCGACGCCCGGCGGCACGACGCGGACGCCCAGAGCCGGATCGACGCGCTTGAGCGGGATCTTGTCGAGGTAGCGGAGGTCGCCGGCCACGAGCGGCTCGACCTTCCGGAGCCGGAAGTAGAGGAGGATCGCCTTCTTCGCCCACTCGTTGACGACCCAGCCGCCGTCGCGCGGCTCCGCCACGCGGAGCTCGCCCCGGTCGAGCAGCTCGATGGCCTCCTCGATGGGAGCGGCGTCGAGCTCGCCGCTCTCCCACAGCTCGTCGATGCGCTCGCGCAGGCTCATGGGAGCACATCCTCCAGGATCGCCGCGGCCCTGGCGCACTCCTCGATCGTCGGGACGAGCGCGTAGCGCACGTACCCCTCGCCGGACGGGCCGAGGTACGAGCCCGGCGTCACGAGGACGCCGCGGTCGAGGAGTCGCGCCGCGTGCGCCTCGGAGCTCTCGCCCTCCGGGACGCCGATCCAGAGGTACATCGTCGCCGGCCCACCTGCGTCGCGCAGGCCTTTGCGCTCGAGCACGTCGAGGAGCATCGTCCGCTTGCGGGCGTAGCTCGCCCGCGCGCGCTCCACGTGCTCCTCGCCGTCCCAGGCGACGACCGAGGCGCGCTGCACGAACTCCTGCGGAGCGGTGCCCACGTTCGGACGGAAACGGCGGAGCGCCTCGATCAGCGCCGGATCCCCCGCGACGAACCCGCTGCGGAAGCCGGTCATCGACGAGCGCTTCGAGAGGGTGTTGAACACGGCGACGCTCGTCCGATCGTCGAGCTGCAGTGCGGACGGAGGCGGCTCGTCGAACCAGAGCTCGGAATACGCCTCGTCCGAGGCGAGCACGAAGCCGTGCTCCCGCGCGAGCCGCGCGAGCCCGTCGAGCAGCTCGAGCGAGGCCACCGCGCCGGTCGGGTTGTTCGGCGTGTTGAGCCAGACGAGCGCGGCGCGCGCCCACACGTCGTCCGGCACGGCGTCGAGGTCGGGGAGGAAGCCGTTGCGCTCGAGGAGCGGCAGCTCGACGACCCGGGCACCGGCGAACTCCGCGCCACGACCGGGGACGGGGTATCCCGGCTCCGTGACGACGACGGTGTCTCGCCCGCCCGCGACGTCGAGCAGGACCTGCGCGAACGAGAAGATCGCCTCCTTGGAGCCGAGCGTGGGGATCACCTCGGCGTCCGGGTCGAGCTCGACCCCGAAGCGGCGGTCGACCCACCGCGTGACCGCCTCACGGAGCTCGGGGAGCCCGACGGCGGCCGGGTAGCCCATGCGCTCGCGGACGCCGTCCCGGAGCGCCTGGATGATGGCCGGGTCGGTCGGCTCGCGCGGGTCGCCCATCCCGAGGTCGATCACCTCGAGGCCCTGTGCGAGCCGCGCCTCGGCCGCCTGGCGCAGCCGGACGAACGGGTACGTCGCGTGCGCCTGGAGGACGGGGGAGAGGGACGGCACGGGACGACGCTAGCCGACGAGGTCGCGCAGGAGGAGGTAGGCGCGCTCGAGCGCGGCGACGTCGACCTGCTCGTCCGTCGCATGCGCGTACCGCGTGGCACCCGGGCCGAAGTTGACGGCGGGGATGCCGCGGGACGTGAAGTCTGCGACGTTCGTCCACGCCTGCTTCGGCTCGACGG
>DASTKY010000031.1:0-3654 GCA_035715495.1 Gaiella sp.
AGGAAGGACGGCGAGCCCTTGAGGTTGATCAGCCGCCGGTACGAGAAGACGACGTCGGCCGAGGTGAGCGGCGTGCCGTCCGAGAAGCGGACGTTCCGGCGGAGGTTGAACGTGAACGTCTTCGCGTCGGCCGAGACGCGCCACGACCGCGCGAGCCAGGGGAGCGGCGTGGTGTCGCCACCCCGGAAGGTGAGCAGCGTGTCGTACATGCCCTTCACGGCGATCTGCGACGTCGGCTCGAACATCCGGGCCGGGTCGATCGTCTGCACGACGAACGACGTGTCGACGACGAGCGTGCCTGCGGCCTGCGCGCTCTTCGCCTGCGGCTGTGCCAGTGCGGCCGACGCCACGAGAGCCAGGAGCACCAGCCCTCCGACGGCGACGGCCAGGGTGCGGCGTCGTGGTTTGGCCGCCCTCTGCATGTGGTCCCTCCTTGGGGATGGTGGGTTGGACACTTGTTCAGTCAGACGATCTGGAGCTCGGGAATGACGTGGCCGCGCTCGAAGCGGTCGAGCGCGAAGGCGTCGAGGGCGGAGTCGCGGCCGAGCCCCAGCACGCCCTCGCTCACGATGCGGCCGACGGCCGGCGCGATCATGAAGCCGTGCCCGCTGAACCCGGCGGCGAGCCAGAGGCCGTCGTGGCCGGGAATAGGCCCGATCAGCGGCTGGTGGTCGGGGGTCACGTCGTAGAAGCCCTCGACGACGATCGGGTAGGTGACGTACTCGAGGATCGGCAGGAGCTCCGCGACCGTCTCGGCCACGTGCGCTCGCCAGCGCGGCGCGCCGTCCTCCGGGTCCCCCTCGGCGGCGAGGTCCGACGCGAGCATCCGGCCGTTGCCGAGGTGCTTGGCGGCGAACCGGCGCTCCGCCGAGACGACGAGCGGCTCGAGCAGGCGCTCGCGGATCGGCTCGCTGAGGAGCAGGTAGCGCGCCTGCTTCGTGATCGGCACGTCGACCGCGAGCCCGGCGAGGAGCGACGGCGTGTCGTACCCGGTGGCGACGACGACCGCGTCGGCCTGCGCGGGAGGGCCGTCGGCGCGCTCGAGCGACCAGCCGCCCGCGCCTCCGGCGATCGCGGTGACGCTCGAGCGCTCGAGCGCGACGCCCCGGCGCCGGCACGCGTCCGCGAAGGCCTCGACGACCGCCTGGGGCTGGTCGAAGTAGCCGTCCTCCGCGCAGTACGCAGCCCCGGCGACGCCTGCGACGTTCATGCCGGGCACGAGCACCTCGAGCTCGGCCGGCGTGACGAGCACCGACGGGACGCCGACCTCGTTCTGGAGCGCGACGTCCGCGGCGAGCGTCTCGAGACGCTCGTCCGAGTGGGCCAGGAACAGGTACCCGCCGGCCTCGAGCATCGGGCTCGTGCGCGGCTCCAGCCGACGGTCGAGGTCGCGGAAAAAGGAGATCGACTCGCGTGCGAGGAGGCAGTTGACGCGGGTGCTCCACTGCTGGCGGACGCCTCCGGGCTGGACACCCGACGCCTCCGCCCCGACGCCCGTCCGCTCGTGCACGACCACGTCGGCGCCGCGCTCGGCGAGGTGGAACCCGACGGAGAGCCCCGTGATCCCCGCGCCGATCACCGCGACCTTCACGCGGCTCGAAGCCCCCTCTGGCGTTCAATATGGTGCACGGAACGTCCAGTTTATTGGCCGAAAGAGGGAAGTCAAACGGTGAGCGGCGAGATAGGGTTGGACGCCATGACGATCGTCGACGCACCCAGCGGCCTCGGGCCTGCGCTGCGCTCGGCGCGGAACGACCGGTCGCTGTCGCTCAACGACGTCGCCGCCGCGACCGGGATCTCGGCGTCCTTCCTGTCGCTGGTCGAGAACGGGAAGAGCGACATCACGATCGGGCGCCTCGTCCGGCTCGTCGCCTTCTACGGGCTGTCGCTCGCCGACCTCCTCCCCGCCGAGCCGGCCGCGGAGCCGGACGTCGTGCGCAAGAGCGAGCAGCAGACGCTGCCGTCGCCGGCCGAGGAGATCGAGTTCCGCCTCCTCGCCCCGAACACCCGCGGCTCGATGATGCCGATGATCGTCGAGTTCGAGCCGAGCGCGCATCTCGCGGAGTACGGCCGCCACGCGGGCGAGGAGTTCGTCCACGTGCTCCAGGGCAAGCTGGAGCTGGAGCTCGAGGGCTCCGAGCCGCGGATCCTCAGGGCGGGCGACAGCGCCTACTACAGCGCCGAGCGCCCGCATCTCTTCCGCAACGCGAGCGACACGGCGCCGCTGCGGATCATCTGCGTCGACTCGCCGCCGAATCTCTAGGGGAGCCGGAAGGCGAGCTCGCCGAGCCGCCGGTGCCCCTCGACGGAGGGGTGGTTGCCGTCGGGCGTCCACTCGGCCTTCATCCGCCCGGGCAGCTCGGGGTCCTCGAGCGTCTCGTGGAACGGGAGCACGGGGACGCCCTCCGCCTCGCCGATGCCGTGGACGAGCTCGTTGAGGGCGCGGATGGACGGCTCCGCGGCGGGCCACCCGTTGTTCCACGGGAGCACGTCCGCGAGCAGCACGGTCGGCGCGATCTCCTTCGAGCGGCGCACCATGGCGAGGAGGTCGGCCGTCGCGAGCTCGATCGCGCGGCCCTGCACGACGTCGTTGATCCCCCCCTGCACGACGATCACGTCGGCGCCCTCGACGGCGGCCTCGAGGCGGCTCCGGATCTCGTCGGTGCGCTCGCCGCCGACGCCGTGGTTCCGGAACCGCATCCCCGGGTTCGCGAGCGCCGCCCAGTAGAGGTACTGGCTCGTCTCGTCGTCGCCCGGATCCTCCAGCTCGCGCCGGGCCGGATCGGGGTCCCAGCCGGGGTTGCCCGCCGTGATCGAGTCGCCGAGCCCGACGACGAGGAGGTCGCTCACGCGGGCACCCACGCGTCGACCTCGACCTCGACGAGTGCGCCCTCGGGGATGAAGCCGGCGACGTAGAGCGTCGTGTTGGCGGGATCGACTCCCTCGAACACGTCGTGGTGGGCGCGCACCGCGTCGCGCCAGTCGCTCCCCGGCCCGAGGTAGATCCGCGTGCGGACGACGTGCTCCGGGTCCGCCCCGAGCTCGCCCGCGGCCTCGACGGCGCGCTCGAAGGCGTCCTTCGTCTGCGCGTACGTGTCCCCGGGGTGCAGCGCGCTGCCGTCCGGCCCCATCGCGGCGGTGCCGCTCACGGCGACCGCCGGGCCGGACCGCACCGCGCGGCAGTAGCTCGCGACGGCCTCGAAGGCGCTCCCGTCCCGGTACCGCTCGATCATCCTTCGACTCTAGTGGTCGGCCCTCGGCGCTCCGGACGGTTCTCCGGCGTCAGATGGTGCGGACGAACGAGCCGCCGCCGACGATCCGCTCGGGCGCGTCGCCCACCCGCGCGCGCAGGCCGCGATCCGACGTGACGAGCCACCACGGACGGTTGAGCGCGGCGGCGAGCTCGACGATCTCGTCGTCGGCGTGCGGAGACCCCACGAGGTCGGCCGCCTCCTCGGGCGCCGGGCCGTCGAACACGATCACGAGCTCGTGGCCCTCGCGGCTCGCCCACGTCCGCGTGCGGGCGACGAGCTCCTCCTGCGTCGGGTTCGGCCAGCGCGAGCGGCGCACGTTCTCCGCGTCGACCACCACGACCGCCATGCGGCGAGTATCGACGGTCGCAGACCCCCGAACGGGGCACGTGCGGGCCTCCGG
>DASTKY010000032.1:0-3263 GCA_035715495.1 Gaiella sp.
GGTCGACCCCGACGAGCGTCGCGTCGACGGCGCGGGCCGCGTCGAGCGCCATCCGGATCGCGACCGGCGGCGCGGCCGCCCGCTCCCGCCGGGCGCCGAGCGCGACGTTGGTGCGCCACTCGCCCTCGGGGGCGACCCGCCGGATGCAGCCGACGACCCGGTCGCCGGCGACGAGGAGGCGCAGATCGTGGCCGATGGGCGGCACGAGGTCCTGCACGAGCGCACCGTGCTGGACGAACCACGGCTCCTCCTGGATCCGCGCGAGCTCGGCCGCGAGCTCGGCGTCGTCGCGACAGAGCGTCACGCCGCGGCCCCAGCTCCCGTGGCGCGGCTTCACGACGGCCGGCGTCTCGAGCGCGGGCGGGACGCGCGACCCGCGGACGACGCGCGTCCGGGGATGCGGGAGCCCCGCGCGGCGGAGCAGGCGGGCGGTCAGCAGCTTGTCGTGCGTCGCGAGCAGGAAGGCCGGCCCGTTCAGCACCCGGACGCCGCGGGCCGCGAGCACGCCGAGCGCCCAGAGGCCGTCGTCGACGCCGTCGAGCGTCGGCCGCACGTCCAGCCGACCGATCGCGACGTCGCCCGGTCGGAGTCGCTCGAGCGCCTCGACAGGCGTCATCGGCACGAGCTCGACCCCGTCCACCCGCACGGCCGAGAGACCGAGCGTGGCGGCGGTCGGTAGGCGAGAGACGAGTGCGGCGACCACGGCGGCCCCCGTAGTAAAGGGTGCCGGGCGCCGCGAGGCAAGGCCTCTTCTCCATCCCGTAACGATCCGCGGCCGTCCTCGCCGCGTCGCAGAGCGACGAAAAATGCCTGCACGGGGCGCCCTGGCGCCACATCCGCGCGCGGATCTAGGGTTCCCGCCGTGATCCGCGTTCCCCCACGGCGAGGCGGCTGGATCGAGGTCGTCTGCGGCCCGATGTTCAGCGGCAAGAGCGAGGAGATGATCCGCCGGCTGCGGCGGGCGGAGATCGCCGGGGAGCGGGTGATCCTCTTCAAGCCGCGCATCGACGACCGCTACGACGCGCACGACGTGATCAGCCACGCCGGCGTCCGGATGTCGGCGGTCCCGGTCGACGGATCGGTCGAGCTCGTCGCGCGGGCGCGCGGCCACGAGGTCGTGGGGATCGACGAGGCGCAGTTCTTCGAGCCGCGGATCGTCGACGCGGCCCTGGCGCTCGCCGAGGGCGGCGCCCGGGTGATCGCGGCCGGGCTCGACCAGGACTTCCGGCGCCAGCCGTTCGGGGCGATGCCGGAGCTCCTCGCGCGGGCCGAGTTCGTCGACAAGCTCCAGGCGGTCTGCCACCGCTGCGGCGGGCCGGCGACGACGACGCAGCGGCTCGTCGACGGCCGGCCGGCGCCCTACTCGGGCGAGACGATCGTCGTGGGCGCGCTCGACACGTACGAGGCGCGCTGCCGGGACTGCCACGAGGCGGGCCCGGACGCCGTCCAGCTCGTCGCCTGAGCGTCCCTCGCGGCAGTTCGCCGTTGCGGCGAACGAGTCGCATTCGTGGCAAAGAGGCAGTGCGGCGGCGAAGCCGACGCCTTCAGGGTGTGTGCCCCGCCGCAGGCGGGGATCGAGCTCGCTCGTGAACTAGCTCAGCGCGATCCAGATCGCCTTCAGGTCGGTGAACTTGTCGAGCGCGTGGATCGAGCGGTCGCGGCCGAAGCCCGACTGCTTGAACCCGCCGAACGGGCTCGAGATGTCCCCGGCGTCGAAGGTGTTCACCCACACGATCCCCGCCCGGATGGCGCGCGCCGCCTTGTGGGCGACGTTGACGTCGTCCGTCCAGATCCCCGCCGAGAGGCCGTAGATCGTGTCGTTCGCGATCGCGATCGCCTCGTCGAGGTCCGAGAACGAGATCGCCGAGAGCACGGGGCCGAAGATCTCCTCCTGCGCGATCCGCATGTCGTTCGAGACGGCGTCGAAGATCGTCGGCTCGACGTAGTAGCCGCCCGACTCCTCGCGCACGCGGTTCCCGCCGAGGTGGAGCCCCGCGCCCTCGCTCTTCCCCGCCTCGATGTAGCCGAGCACCCGGTCGAGCTGGCTCCGGTCGACGATCGCGCCCATGCGCGTCTTCGGGTGGAGCGGGTCGCCGGGCTGGATCCGCTCCGCGACGGCGACGACCTTCTCGAGCAGCTCGTCCTTGACCGACTCGTGCACGAGGAGGCGCGAGCCGGCGTTGCAGACCTCGCCCTGGTTGTAGAAGACGCCCCACGCGACCGCGGTCGCCGCGGCGTCGAGCGAGCTGCAGCCGTCGGTCACGATGTGCGGCGACTTGCCGCCGCACTCGAGCGCGACGCGCTTCATGTTCGACTCGCCCGAGTAGCGGAGGAAGAGCTTCCCGACCTCGGTCGAGCCCGTGAACGCGATCATGTCGACGTCCGGGTGGCGTCCGAGCGCCTGCCCTGCCGTCTCGCCGAACCCGGGGACGACCTGCAGCACGCCGTCCGGGATCCCGGCCTCGGTCGCGAGCTCGGCGAGGCGCAGCACGGAGAGCGGCGACTGCTCGGCGGGCTTCAGGACGACGCTGTTCCCGGTCGCGAGCGCCGGCCCGAGCTTCCACGAGGCCATCAGCAGCGGGAAGTTCCACGGCACGACGGCGCCGATCACGCCGAGCGGCTCGCGCACGATCGAGACGTGCGCCTCGGGCCCGGTCGGGGCGATCTCGTCGTAGACCTTGTCGATCGCCTCTCCGAACCAGCCGATGGACTCGGCTGACTTCGGGACGTCGACGGCGCGGGCGTCGCGGATCGGCTTGCCCATGTCGATCGTCTCGAGCAGCGCGAGCTCCTCCGCGTGCTGCTCCATCAGCTCCGCGAGCCGGACGAGCGCCTGCTTGCGCTTCTTCGGCGCGAGCCGCGACCAGACGCCCGACTCGAAGGCGGCGCGCGCGCCCGCGACGGCGCGGTCGACGTCAGGCCCGTCGCAGGCGGCGACCGTCGCGATCACCTCGCCGCCGATCGGGCTGACGCAGTCGAAGGTCTCGCCCGAGGCGGCGTCCACGTAGGCCCCGTCGATGTACGCCTGCGCGCGGATCGCGAGCTCGGCGGCGACGTCGGCGACGCTGCGGGGCTCGTCGGAGATCGTGGTCATGGCTCTCTGCCTCCGTGGGATCGGGTCGCGCCCGCGGACCGCGGGGCTCGCGCCGCGGATGGTACGCCTCGCGCGGCGGCCCGTCGTGGGCGGAGGCGCCGCGGCGGAGGTGGGCCGCGTGGACCCACCTCGCACCGCGAAAGCGCTACTTCAAGTTGTTCGCCTTGAG
>DASTKY010000033.1:0-2163 GCA_035715495.1 Gaiella sp.
GAGCTGTCCGCCGCACTCGGCCCCGCGGCGGTTCACCTCGTCGGGGACGAGATCGGCCTCGAGGCGACGCCGGTCTCCGAGCTCGGGCTCGTCGGCCAGCCGGGTCCGAACCGGCTCGATGCCGTTGTGACAGTGCTTGCAGAAGGGCGCATCCCCGTCGTGACGCCCGTCGCGGTCGGCCCGCTCAACGTCAACGCCGACGAGGCCGCGACGGCGATCGCACAGAGCGTCGTTGCGGAGCGCGTCGTCTTCGTCTCCGACGTCCCGGGCGTCCTCCTCGAGGGAACGGTGATGCCCATGATCCACGCGGATCGCGCGACCGAGCTCCTCGAGGCCGGCATCTTCGACGGCGGCATCGTCCCGAAGCTGATGGCGGCCGTCCGCGCCGCGCGCGGCGGCGTCCGCGCCTCGATCGGAGCGACCGAGGTCCCTGCGTGACGACGACGCGCGACCGCGTCGGCCGCGAGTCGCGCGCCTCCGTGCTCCCGACCTACGCCCGCGCCGACGTGACGATCGTCCGCGGCGACGGCTGCCGCGTCTGGGACGACGCCGGCAAGGAGTACCTCGACTTCGGCGGCGGCATCGCCGTCGTCGCCCTCGGCCACCGCCACCCCGCGGTGACCGCGGCCGCGCACGCCCAGCTCGACGAGCTCTGGCACGCCTCGAACCTCTACTGGACGGAGCCGATGCTCCGGCTCGCCGCGCTCCTCGCCGAGCGGATGGGCGACGGCGTGCAGGCGTTCTTCTGCAACTCGGGCGCCGAGGCGAACGAGGCGGCCCTCAAGGTCGCCCGCAAGGCGACGGGCCGCGCGCGCGTCGTCGCCCTCGAGGGCGGGTTCCACGGACGGACGCTCGGCTCCCTCTCCGTCACCGGCCAGCCGTCCAAGTGGGAGGGCTTCGGGCCGCTCGTCCCCGGCGTCTCCTTCGCGCGGCCGAACGACGTGGAGTCCCTCGAGGCCGCGGTCGCGCCCGGCCGCGAGCTCGCGGCGATCGTCCTCGAGCCGATCCTGGGCGAGGGCGGCGTCGTGCCGCTCGAGGACGCGTTCGTCGCGGCGGCGGGCGAGATCGCCCGCGAGGTCGGGGCGCTCCTCTGGGTCGACGAGGTGCAGACCGGGCTCGGCCGCACCGGGACGTTCTTCGCGTACGAGCAGCTCGGCCTCCGGCCGGACCTCGTCACGCTCGCGAAGGGCCTCGGCAACGGCCTGCCGATCGCGGCGCTGCTCGTGCGCGGCGGCCCGGCGGAGGCGATCGGCGCCGGCGACCACGGCTCGACCTTCGGCGGGAACCCCGTCGCCGCGGCGGCCGCCTGCGCGGTCGTCGAGGCGATCGACGCCGAGCTGCTCGAGCAGGTCGCCGAGCGGGGGGCCCGGCTCGCCGACGGCCTGCGCGCGCTCCCCGGCGTGCGGGAGGTGCGCGGTCGCGGCCTCATGCTCGCGGCCGTCCTCGACCGCGACGCGGGGCCCGTCGTCGACGCCGCGCGCGAGGCGGGGCTCCTCGTCCTCACCGCCGGCCCCGACGTCCTCAGGCTCCTGCCGCCGCTCGTCGTCTCGGACGAGGAGGTCGCACAGGCGCTCGCGGTCCTCGGCGAGGCGCTGCGATGAGCAACCAGGTGCGGCAGGCCGCGATCCTGCGGCTCGTCCGCGACAACGCGATCTCCACGCAGGGCGAGCTCGTCGAGCTGCTCCGGGGGGAGGGCCACGACGTCGTGCAGACGACGGTGTCGCGCGACGTGCACGAGCTCGGCCTCGTCAAGGTGCGCGCCCCGTCCGGCCGACTCGTCTACGCGACCCCCGGCGGCGACGACGCCGACCGCCGGCACGCGATCGGGGTCGCGATGCGCCGCTACGCGACCGGCGTCGAGCGCGCCGGCCCACTCGTCGTCGTCAGCACGCCGTCGGGGTACGCGAGCGCGCTCGCGCAGGCGCTCGACGAAGGGTCGCACCCCGGGATCGCAGGGACGATCGCGGGCGACAACACCATCTTCATCGCGCCGCGAGAGGGCACGACCGCCGCCGCGCTCGGCGACGAGCTTCTCGACCATCTCGGGTAGCGGCCTGAGCCCGAGAGGCGAATCACTCGAAAGAGGGACAAAGGGCGCCCCTCAGGACGCCGACCATGGGAGTACCCACCCTCCCCAGCATGACCGAGACGGCCGCTCCCCCA
>DASTKY010000034.1:0-5966 GCA_035715495.1 Gaiella sp.
GGGCGGTCATCGCGAAGTAGCCGCCCTCGTCGAGCGTCTTCGTGTCCTTGTCGTCCTCGAAGAGGAAGTACTCGAGCTCGGGGCCGACGGCGAACGAGTCGAAGCCGAGCTTCTTCATCCGGTCGAGCGCCGCGCGGAGCACGTACCGCGGGTCGCCCTCGTAGGGAACTCCGTCCGGCTTGACGACGTCGCAGATCAGCCGGGCGACCTTGGCGCCGAGCTCGTGCCCGTGCTCGTCCACCGGCCGCGGCATCAGCTGGAACGTGTCGGGATCGGGGATCGCGACCATGTCGGACTCCTCGATCGCGTTGAAGCCCGTGATCGACGAGCCGTCGAAGCCCATCCCGTCGTCCAGCGCGCCCTGCATCTCGGCCGGGGTCACCGCGAACGACTTGAGGTGCCCCTCGAGGTCCGTGAACCAGAAGAGGACGTGCTCGACCTGCTCGTCCCTCAGGCGCTTCAGCACCGCGCGCCGCGAGGCGACGCTGGACGTCGCGCGGTCCTTGCTCTTCACCATCGTCGTGCCGCGCGTCGACGCAGCCGTCCGCGGTCTCGCCATCGCGTGCGCTCCTTCCCGGGTCGGAACGGATCTCCAGCCCGGCCGACTCCGAGCGACCGGGGAGGCGTCGATGCTATAGCAGCGTCCCCGCGGCGCACGTCGGTGCTTGACGCGGCGGCCGGACGGCGGCTATACACAGAGGAGCCGCGGGCCACCGGCCCCGGCGAGGCAACGGAGCCTCGGGACTCGTCGAGTCCTGGGGCTTTTGTCGTTTGTGGACGCGAAGGAGGGTGCGAGATGGACGAACCGAACGAGCGGCGCCCGGACGACGGAGGCGCCTGATGCCGAAGTTCAAGCTCGAGTACCTGTGGCTCGACGGCTACGAGCCCGTGCCGAACATCCGCGGGAAGACGAAGGTCGTCGAGTACGACGCGTTCCCGGCCGTCGAGGAGCTCCCGGTCTGGGGGTTCGACGGCAGCTCGACCCGCCAGGCCGACGGAAGCGACTCGGACTGCATGCTGCACCCCGTCGCGATCTTCCCCGACCCGGCCCGAGAGAACGGCGCCCTCGTGATGTGCGAGGTCATGCTCCCGGACGGGACGCCTCACCCGTCGAACCGCCGCGCGACGATCCCGGACGACCCGGGGACGTGGTTCGGCTTCGAGCAGGAGTACTTCCTCTACAAGGACGGGGCGCCGCTCGGCTTCCCGGCCGGCGGCGGCTTCCCGGCGCCGCAGGGCGAGTACTACACCGGCGTCGGGTACCGGAACGTCGGCGACGCGGCCCGCGCAATCGTCGACGAGCACCTCGACCTGTGCCTCGAGGCGGGCATCTCGCACATGGGGATCAACGCCGAGGTGGCGAAGGGCCAGTGGGAGTTCCAGATCTTCGGCAAGGGCTCGAAGCGGGCCGCGGACGAGCTCTGGGTCGCCCGCTACCTGCTCCAGCGGCTCTGCGAGCGCTACGGCGTCGACGTCAACTTCCACCCCAAGCCGCTCGGCGCCGAGGTGGACTGGAACGGCTCCGGCCTGCACACGAACTTCTCGACCGCGTACATGCGCGAGGTCGGCGGCACGGAGTACTTCGAGGCCCTGATGGCGACGTTCGAGGAGCAGAAGGACGAGCACATCGCCGTCTACGGCGCGGACAACCACCTGCGCCTCACGGGCTTGCACGAGACGCAGTCGATCGACAAGTTCAGCTACGGGGTCGCCGACCGCGGCGCCTCGATCCGGGTGCCGCACGCGTTCGTGCAGGACGGCTACCGCGGGTACCTCGAGGACCGGCGGCCGAACTCGCAGGGCGACCCGTACCGGATCTCGGGCCGCATCCTGCAGACGATCCAGCTCGTGCCCGAGCCCGCTGCGCGGGCGAACGGGAACGGCGCCTCCCTCACGTCGGTCTCCGACCGCCTGGCGGCGGTCGCCGAGCCGACCCCCTGAGCCGCGACGACCCGCCGCCCATCCGGCTCTCCTCGAGCGCCGGGTGGGCCGGCGGTGTGTCGACTCCGTCACAGATGTGCGCCTCCCTCGTTCGGGCGACACCTGAAGGGGGTATGCTCCTGCCTCCCCCAAGCACCACGAGCCCGAGCCGCGTCACCGGCAATGGCACGAAGATCAGGAATCAACACCCGCTGCGGCACGCTGCGCGCACGCGTCGGCGTTCCTCCTCGAGGCATCCGCTGATGCGTCACCGGCTGCTCGAAGAGGCACTCCACGTGCCCAAGCGCGAGGCCTCGCGCTGGCGCCCCACGCCGATCGACCAGGAGGACCTGGTCGCGGACGGCAACCTCGCGCTCGTCAAGGCGGCCCGCCGGTACGACCCCTCGCTCGGCGTCCCCTTCACCGCGTTCGCGACCCAGTGCGTCCGCGGCGCGATCACCGACACGGTGCGCGCGTCGGCCCGCCGCGACCACCTCGGCGACGGGAACTTCGCCCGCGTCGTCGGCTTCTCGGACGTCGGGCCCGGCGACCGGCCCGAGGCCGGGATCGCCTACGAGCCGCCCGATCCCGGGCCCGGCCCCGACGAGACCGTCGAGAGCCTCGAGACGCTGCGGATCGTCGGGACGCTGCCCGACCGCGAGCGGATCGCGCTCGTGCGGACGCTGGTCGAGGGCGAGACCGCCGCAGAGGTCGCGAGCGACCTCGGCGTCAGCTCGGACCGCGTCTACACCCTCGTGCAGACCGGATCCCGCCGCCTCAGGCGGCGAGCCGCATGACGCTCCTCGGCGAGATCCTCGAGGGCGAGCCGCTCACCGAGCGCGAGGCGGAGGTGCTCGCCGCGGCGGCCAACGGCGACACGGCCGCCGAGACCGGCGCTCGCCTCCATCTCTCCTCGGAGACCGTCCGCAGCTACCGGAAGCGGATCATCGCGAAGCTCGGCGCGCGGAACGGGACGCACGCCGTCGCGCTCGCCCTCCGGGGCGGCCTCCTGCCCCTGCACCGCGAGCGCGACCTGCAGCTCGTGCCCCAGCGGGCGCAGTCCCCGCGCGAGCTCGGCCGCTGACCCGCGCCTAGCGGAGCCCGGCCTCGATCTCGTCGAGCGGGGCCTCGACGCGGATCCACGCGGGCCGCGCCTCGTAGCCGAGGCGGTCGTTGATCGCCCGCATCGGCGCGTTCTCCCACTGGGTCGCCGTCATCAGCTCGCGGAAGCCGTTCCGCGACGCCCACGCGATCTGCGACCGCTTGAGGAGCAGCGCGATCCCACGGCCCCGGTGGCTCGCGGCGACGCCGGTGAAGCCGTGCTCGGCGAGGAGTGGGTCGGCCGCGCGGCGCACGAGCCCCGCGAAGCCGACCACGCGCCCGTCGTCGAGCGCCACGAGCGTGCCGCCTGCGACGACGTCCTCGCCCGTCGCATCCTCCTCGAGCCAGCGCTCGTAGTCCGGCATCGTGAACGGGGCGTGGAGGGGCATCTCCGGCATGGTCGCGCTCGCGAGCTCGTACGTCTCCTCGAGAAGGTCGGGGCGCCCGTCGAGCGCGACGACCTCGATGCCCTGGACCGGCGGCGGGTCGGGCTCGTCCGCCGCGAGCGCCCGCACGACCTCGACCTCGCGCAGCACCTCGCGGAGGCCGAACCGCGCGGCGAACGCCTCGCCGTCGGCGTCCCCCTCCTCCACGCCCGCCGCGAGGATCTCGCTGCCGTGGCCGCGCGCCGCCGCGACGATCCGCTCGAGCAGGCCGCGGCCGAGCCCACGGCGGCGGTGCTCGGGGAGGACGACGACGCCCATGTAGGTCCGGCCCGGGAGGTCCGACCGGATCGCGGCGCCGCAGCCGGCGACGGCCCACTCGATCCGCGCGACGAGGCGCAGGTCGTCGGGCCGCCGGCGGCGGCTCCGCGCCAGCTCGGCGGGCGTGATGGGGTACCGCGGGAGCACGGCGTTCCAGACGGCCGCGTAGGCCTCGTGGCCCGCGCGGTCGTCGAGGGGCAGCTCCGTGATCTCCCGCTCGCCGTCCATCACCCCGACCGCTTCAGCTTGCCGTGCCGCTTCGCGTACACCTCGCCGCGGTTGAAGATCGCGAGGCCGAGCGGGATGCAGGCCGCGCCGATCACGAGCAGGGGCCAGATCTCGTCCCACATCGACGAGAGGGACGCCCCGTCGAGGATCGCGGCGCGGATCCCGTCGAGCGCGTAGGTCGCGGGCGAGATCTTCGAGAGCCACTGCATCCACTCGGGCAGGACCTCGACCGGGTAGTAGACGCCGGACACGACGAGCAGCATGCCCTGCGCGACGAACCCGAGCTGCGCGCCCTTCTCGGGCGAGATCAGCGGGAGCACCGCGGTCATCATCCCGATCCCGAAGAACGAGACCGACGCGACGACGAGGACGACGAGCGCCGCCGCGAAGTTCGCGTCGTCGAACTGCAGGCCGAAGAACGCCGCCACGACCGCGAAGAGCAGGATCGCGCGGACGAGCCCGTAGAGGACGGCGAAGACGCCCGAGCCGCCGAGGTGCATCGCCCGCGAGAGCGGCGCCATGAACGTGTACTCGATCGTCCCCTCCCAGCGCTCCCACGCGACCGTCTCCGTGAGGAACTCGAAGATGATCCCGAGGTACGCCCACACGACGGCCCCGATCAGCAGCGTCGAGGTGGCGCGAGCGACGTCGATCTGACCGCCGGTCGCCTCGATCCCCTCCGCGATGAAGACGATCGTCAGCGTGTTCGCGACGGTCCAGACGAAGAACGCGACGTCCCAGTAGATGTAGCGCCGCGTCAGGTAGACGTTGCGCTCGACGACGCCGGCGAGGCCGATCAGCTCGTGCTTCAGCTCCAGTGCGACGGTCCTCATGCGAGCACCGCCCTCTCCTCACCGTCGAGCTCGTCCTCCTCGTCCTCGAAGCCGCGCCCGGTCGCCGCGAAGAACGCCTCCTCGAGCGTGTCGGCGTCGAAGCGGGCCTTCAGGTCGTCGGCGGGCTCGAGCGCGAGCAGCTCGCCGCGGTCGAGGATCCCGACGCGCTCGGCGAGCGACTCCGCCTCGCCGAGGTCGTGCGTGCAGAGCAGGATCGTCGAGTCGTGCAGGGCCCGCATCTCGCGGATGAAGTCCTGCACCTCGAGCTTCGAGCGCGGGTCGAGCCCGGTCGTCGGCTCGTCGAGGAGCAGCAGGACCGGCGAGGTGAGGAGCGCCCGCGCGAGGGCGACCTTCTGCTGCATCCCGCGTGACAGGTTCTCCATCGGCTCGGTGCGCCGGTCGGGCGGGAAGCCGACCCGCTCGAGGATCATTGGGATCCGGTCGCTCGTCTCCGACGGCCCCATCCCGTAGAAGCGGGCCGCGTAGTGCAGGTTCTCCGACGGCGACATCTTCTTGAAGAAGCTCGCCTCCACCGACACGCGGTTGACGAGGCGCCGGACGGACTTGTCCTCACGGACGACGTCGTAGCCGAACACCCGCGCGGCGCCGCCGTCCGGCAGGAGCAGGGTCGACAGGAGCCGGACGAGCGTCGACTTGCCCGACCCGTTCTGGCCGAGGATCGCCACGCACTCGCCGCGCGCGATCTCGAGCGTGAGCCCGGCGAGCGCGGGCACGCGCCGCTTGCCGCGCTTGCGGTCCTTGCGGACGAACTCCTTTCTCAGGTCGATCGCCTCGACGGCCAGCGCGTCGGGCGGAACGGGCGAAAGCTCTCTCACGGTGCTGCACTCCCTTCGAACGGCGGTCTCCGGACAGGCCAAGACAGGCACCGCACCAGGCGGGCCTCGGCAACGGGTGTCCTAGACGTGAGCCAGCATCGCGTGCCGACAGTACCACCGTCCCGCGACGCCTCCTAGTACGGATTCCCGTACCCGTTGCGCCCCGGACTTGCGCGCCTGCCGCCCGCTTCTCTAAGGTGGACGCAGGCAGGGACGCCGACGTCCCCGCCGACGGCAATGGCGCCTCATCTCTCCCGCCGTGGGAGGGGTGGGGCTTTTTGTGTTGGACCGACGAGAGGAGACGGCGGTGAGACCGACGACGACAAGCCGGGCGGAGGAGGGGT
>DASTKY010000035.1:0-2051 GCA_035715495.1 Gaiella sp.
CAGCACGCGGCGGCGGAGCCCGGCGGGCAGGACGTTGAGGAGCCGGCGGAGCGGCGAGTGCGCGACGCTCCGCAGGGAGTCCGGTTCCCACGGGTAGCCGCGGTGGAGCCCCGTCTCGCGCGGGTGGTCGAGGACGAGCGAGAGCCCGACGACCGGCACCTCCTGCCGAAGACGCGCCTCGACCTGTGCGGCCCAGCGCCAGCCGCCGGCGCCGGACACCTCGAGCAGGGACTGCGCCCGTGCCCGACGGATGCTCCCGGGGGCCGACGCGTCGAGGAGCGCCGAGGCGCCGCCGTGGAGCCCGGTCTCGGCGGCTCCGACCGCTACGACCAGATCGGTCTCGACGAGCGCGGGGTGCAGGCGTAGGGCCTGCCCGTCGACCGTGAGCGCGCGGAGGTCGTCCGCCTCGCAGTCGTGGACGACGATCTCGCCGCGGAAGTCTCGCGCTCGGTCGGGGCGGAGCAGGTCCTCGAGCTCGCGACGCCCGGGCTTGCGGCCGAGACCGGCCGTCACGAGGAGCGTCACGCCGTCGCGCGCCACGCCTGCCCCGCCGAGCGCGTCCAGCACGGCGGCGAGTGCGTCACGGCGTGGATCCTCCTCGACGGCCGGGAGCGGGAGGGTCGGCGTCTGGACGACGACGGTCGCCCGGCCACCGCGCGTCGCAACCTCGGCGAGGGACGGCCCGGCGAGCGGGTAGCGCAGCGCCTCGGCGACCGCGGCCGGGACGTCGGCGAGCGGGTCGAGCGGCGGCGGCGCGGCGAGCAGCTCCGTGTCGTCGGGCAGTGTGACGAGCGGGAGCCGCGAGCCCGAGTGGAGCGGGACGCGAAGCACGGGCGGCATCGTAGGCGGGGGTACCCCGGACGCTGCGGGTCCTACGCGACGCAGGTGGACGTACCCTTGTGGTGTGCGCCCCCGCTGGGACACCGACGAGCGCGGCTGCGGCGTCGCCTCGGCGGCGGAGGCGGTGCCGGACGTCGACCGGCTGCGCGAGGCGATGCTCGTCCCCGACTGGGTCACCGAGGAGCCCGACCTGCACCTCCTGCCGCACGCGCGGCGCGTCTGCGAGGAGCGAGGCTGGCGGCTCGAGGGCGCCGGGGTCGTCGACGCCGTCCTCGAGCTCGACGTCGTCACGCCGGAAGCGTCCACGCCGCCGCGCGAAGCCGCCTACGCACTGCTCGGGAGCTTCGCGGAGGCGTCGACGCACGTCGTCGAGCGCGCGCCGGACCTGAGTCGCGACATCGAGCTCTTCGCCACGACGGGGATGCTCGAGGGCGACGGCAGCTTCGCGCCGCACGGCCACACCGTGCGGATCCGTGTCCGCCGCGCCTAGGCGATCGCGCGGAAGAGCCGGAAGAACGTCGGCCGGTAGCCGAGCCGCGGCCACGTGCGGGACGCGAGGAGGTTCGTCATGCGCCAGTCGGTGACGACACTCGGGTGCCCCTCGTCACGCGACCACGCCAGCACGGCGTCGCCGAGGACGCGCCCGGCGCCGTGCCCGCGGTGCTCGGGCAGCACCGCGGCGAAGCCGAGGAACCCGGCGCCCGGCGGCAGCGACAGGCTCGTGTGGCCCGACGACACCTCGATCGGGCAGCCGACGGCCGCGCCGATGACCTCGCCGTCGCGCTCGACGACGAAGGTCGCGAACCGCGGGTCGTCGAAGTCGGCCTCGTACTCCGCGCGCGCCTGCTCGACCGAGGGGAGCGGCAGGCGCGAGAACACCGGCGACCGCGCCTGGTGCGCGGGGAGCGCGACGTCGATCCGGGCGAGGGCGTCGATGTCGTCGCGCGTCGGGCCGCGAAGCGTGAGCTCCGGCGGCACCTCGACGACGGCGTCCGCGGGCCACGGCTCGCGGATCGCATGGACGTGCTGGTGCCCGAAGCCGACGCGGAACCACGCGTCGACGAGCGCCGGCTCGGTCGCGGGGACGATCGCGTAGTGCGACGTGCGGCCGTCCGCCACCCACCGCTCCGCGGCGGCGGCGTAGAGGTCGCGCACGAGCTCCGGCGCGACCGCGGCGTGGCCGGCGGGCTCGACCCAGACGTTGGGCCCCC
>DASTKY010000036.1:0-3063 GCA_035715495.1 Gaiella sp.
TGCCCGTCATCCCGGCCAGCTTCTCGTAGAGGCGGAAGTAGTTCTGGAGCGTGATCGTCGCGAGGGTGACGTTCTCCTCCCGGATCGCGACGCCCTCCTTGGCCTCGATCGCCTGATGGAGGCCCTCGCTCCAGCGGCGGCCCTCCATGATCCGGCCCGTGAACTCGTCGACGATCTTCACCTCGCCGTCCTGGACGACATAGTCGACGTCGCGCTTGTAGAGCGACTCCGCCTTGAGGGCCTGCGTCAGGTGGTTGACGAGCTGGACGTGCCGCGGGTCATAGAGGTTCTCGATCCCGAGCGCCCGCTCGACCTTGTCGAGCGCCGACTGCGCCGGTGACACGGTCTTGAACTTCTCGTCGAAGAGGTAGTCCGAGCCGGAGAGCTCGGTCTCGTCCTCGCCCTTCATCACCTTGCGGGTGAGCGGCGCGCCCTCGAGCTCTCGGACGACGCGCGCGAAGTCGTAGTACGTCTTCGCCGCGGTCTCGGGCTCGCCCGAGATGATCAGCGGCGTCCTGGCCTCGTCGATGAGGATCGAGTCGACCTCGTCGACGATCGCGAAGGTGTGGCCGCGCTGCACGGTGTTGTCGAGCGAGACGGCCATGTTGTCGCGCAGGTAGTCGAAGCCGAACTCCGAGTTCGTGCCGTACGTGATGTCGGCGGCGTAGGCCTCCCTGCGACGCGCGAACGGCATCATGTTCTCGATCGCGGCGACCGTGACCCCGAGCCGGTCGAACACCGGCCGGTTCCACTCGGCGTCGCGCTTGGCGAGGTAGTCGTTGACCGTCACCAGGTGGACGTTCTCGCCCGTCAGCGCGTTGAGGTAGAGCGGCGCGCTCGCGACGAAGGTCTTTCCCTCACCGGTCTTCATCTCGGCGATGTCGCCCTCGTGGAGCGCGATCCCGCCCATCAACTGGACGTCGAAGAGCCGCTGGCCGGACTCGCGCTTGCGCGCCTCGCGGACTGCCGCGAACGCCTCGAAGAGGATGTCCTCGAGGTCCTCGCCGTTGTCGAGCCGCTGCCGGAACTCGGCGGTCTTCGCCTGGAGGTCAGCGTCGCTGAGCGCCTCGAAGTCGGGCTCGAGCGACGTGATGTACGCCGCCTGCTCCGCGAGGCGCTTGACCCGGCGTCCCTCGCCGAGCCGGAGGACCTTCTCGAAGCGGCCGAAGCTCGATCCGGGCATGCCGAGAGGGTACCGGCCCGGCACCGCGCGCCCATCACCGCCCACGTTTCCTGAACCGTGGCTTCACGATTCCGTCACGTCGGAGGTCGAACATGTGCGCATGCTCCGCGCGCTCCTCGTGACCAGCCTCCTCGCCCTGGCGGCGACGGGCGCCGCCGCGGCGCTGCTCACACCCGGCCGGACGGTCGTCGAGCCGACTCCCGTGACGTCGCTCGGCGTCACCGGGCGCTCGGTCGTCTACGCGACGGGCGAGAACGCGACCCGGACACGCTGCTCGGCGGTGAAGCTCTGGGACACGGGGACGCGCGGCCTGTGGACGTTCGGGGAGTCGACGACCCGCATCTGCCGGGAGGGCCTCAGCACCGGGAGCGGCGTCTCCGCCGTCGCGACCTCCGGCCGCCGGGTCTACTGGGTCACCTTCGCGGGCGGGAACATCCGCGAGTACACGCTCTGGACCGCGACGCCGGCCCGCAAGAGCCCGCGGCGGCTCGCCGACGCGTCGAGCGACGTCGACTCGGCCGAGCGGCCGCTCGTGCTGGGCATCGGCTCGCGCGAGGGCGTGCCGTACGCCGTGCAGGACACGATCACCTACGTCGCCGACGACGGACGCCGGCTCTTCCGCGTGTCCGTCGGCAGCCCCGTCGTGCTGCTGGCGGCGGGGACCGGGCCGGGCGTGCAGCGCGTCGTCGCCGCGCTCGCCGACGGCCGCGTCGTCGTCCTCTCGGCGACCGGCGCGACGCTCCGGACGCTCGACTACGAGCCCGGCGAGGTGGACGCCGTCACGCTCGCCCTTCCCGGCCCGATCGTCCAGGCCGGGACCCAGGTGCGGGTCGGGGCGCAGACCGTGACGCTGCCCCGGGGGGCGCAGCTGCTGGACGCCCGCCAGGGCCGGCTCGTCTACGCGCAGGGGCTGCAGGTGCGCGCCCGTGCCGTCGCGGACGGGGCAGACACGCTGCTGCAGGCGTTCCCCGTCGGCTCCCGGCGTCCGCCGCTCTTCGCGACCGACGCGTACGGCTCCGCCTGGGCCAAGGGCACCTCGCTGAGCTGGCGCGGCGGCCCCCTCGCCTGACGCGCCCGCGGCTCAGAGGGGCGTCACCGCCACCTCCCAGGTCGTGCCGTCGAGCCGCGCCGCGGTGACGACGAAGGCGCGATGGCGTCGGCTGCCGAGCCGCTCGAGCTCGGGCACGCCGGCGAGCGTCGGGGAGCCGTCGATCCGCACCGTCCGCTCCTCGCCCGTCCACGCGACCTCGATCGTGTCGCCGCCGGGATCGGCGACGAGCTCGACCGTCTCCAGCCGCCGCCCGGCGACGACCCAGCCGGCGCCCTCGCGTCGGACCGCCCGCGCCCGGAACGGCCGCTCGAGCTCGAGCGCCTCGGCGAGACGCGTCCCGTCGCCCTCCCCCTCCTCCACGACGATGCGGCCGTCGGGCAGTGCGACGAGCCAGAGCTCGTCTCCCGCGATCTCTGGCGCCTGGACGGTCGTCAGCGCATCCCACTCGCGCTGCCGGTGCAGCCCGTGGATGCCGACCTCGCCCCAGTGAGGCCCGGGGTCGTGCGGCAGCGGCACGCCGTCGCCGGGGCTCAGAGCTCGCTGGTCGCCCGGAGCGACTCCTCGATCCGCTCGACCGGCATCGGCTCGGCCGGCGCGGCCTGGGCGCGGCGCCGCGGCTCGTGGACGACCTTGTCCCGCCGGCGCTCGATCTGCCGCTCGAGCTTGTCGACAAGGAGGTCCGCCGCCGCCTCGTACGTCGCGGCCGCCTCGCGGCCGTGCAGGTTCGGCCCCTTCATGTGCACCTCGGCCTCGACGAGGTGATCGTCCGGGATCTTGGGGTTGCGCTCCCGGTCGAGGACGACCTCGACCAGGGTCTCGTCGTGGAGGC
>DASTKY010000037.1:0-3207 GCA_035715495.1 Gaiella sp.
CGCCGTGGGTCTCGAACACGACCACTCCCGGCTCGACGGGCTCCACGGCGAACCCCGCGTCCTCGAGGCGCCGCAGCACGCCCTCCCACTCCCGCTCGGCCCCCGCCGGGTCGGGATCGACGAGGACGAGCTGCGGGCACATTGCGAGCGCCTCCCCCAGGCGCATCCCCGCGACGACGCCCGCCGCCTCGGCGGCCGTCGTGACCGGCCCTACGAGCTGCTCACGCCCGGGCTCGGGCGCAAGCGCAGCGGGCTCCGTCGCGAGCCTCGGCCGGGACCGGAGCGCCGCACGGAGCTCGAATCCCGGGATGAGGAGACACGCGATCATGGGGAACGTGTGTTCTATCGAACACATGTTCGTATGTCAAGGAGCTCGGAGCAGCGCTGCCCGGAAGCACTCCGTGACGTACGGCATCGGGAGCAGGCCGTCGGTCGCGTACCTGTCGAAGAGCGCGCCGGCGCGCGCGAGCACGGGCCCCCGCTCCTCGTCGGGGAGCACCGCACACTCGCTCCGGGAGCTGACGAGCGCGACGAGCTCGTCCCGCTGCAGCAGCTGCACGTGGGAGAAGGCCGCCCGCTCGACCGGCCCGTAGAGCCCGCTCTCGTCGATGCGGTCCGTCGTCGCGGCGACGCCGCCCGAGCGGAAGTCGCCCCGGCCGACGACCGTGTCGGTGAACTCCGTCACCCACTCCTCCGTGTCGTCCCGGGTGTTCCAGACGAGCGCGAGGGTCCCGCCGGGCCGCAGCACCCGCGCGATCTCGCGCAACGCGACCTCCTGGTCGAACCAGTGGAAGGCCTGCGCGACCGTCACCACGTCGGCCGCGCCGTCGGCGAGCGGCATCGACTCGGCGCTGCCCGTGACGGCGGTGGCCTCCGGCACGGACGAGTGAAGCTGCGCGAGCATCTCCGCAAGCGGCTCGACGGCCGTCACGCGGTGGCCGAGCGCGACGAGCGAGCGCGTCAGCTTTCCGGTCCCCGCGGCCAGGTCGACCACGTCGCGCGGCTCGGCGCCCGCGAGCCAGCGCACCGCGTCCTCCGGGTATCCCGGCCGTGCGCGCTCGTAGACCTCCGCGACGCTGCCGAACGAGCCCGCCCTCCGCTCGCGCTCGTCGCGGTCCATGCCCACACGGCGAGGCTACCCTCGCCGTGTGCGCCGAGCCGTCGTCCTGCTCCTCGCGCTCACGGCCCTCGTCGCCGGCTGCGGCGGGGAGTCCGAGAGCGGGCCCTTCGCGACCGGCGACGCGCCGCTCGACGTCGAGCTCGGCCCCCAGCGCACCGAGGGCGGCGTCGTCGTGCGGCAGGTCGTCTACCGGAGCGGCGAGGACCGCGTCGGCGCCTATCTCGTGAAGCCCGCCTCGACCGACGGGCGCGTGCCGGCCGTCCTCTACCTCCACGGCGCCGGGGGCGACCGCGAGGAGCAGCTCCAGGCGGCGGTGCGCCTCGCCCGCCAGGGGGCGGCGGGCCTCACGATCACCGCGCCGTCGCGCGGCAAGTCGCCTCCCGCCGGGGCGACGGCGGAGGAGACGCTCCGGTGGCAGCGCGACACGATCGTCGCGGACGTCGTCGCCGCCCGGAGGGGCCTCGACCTCCTCGCGGACGACGAGCGCGTCGACCCGGAGCGCCTCGGCCTCGTCGGCTGGAGCATGGGCGGTCGCCTCGCGACGATCGCCGCGGGGGTCGACGAACGAGTCCGGGCGGTGGTGCTGATGTCGACCGGGGCGGTGCCGGTCGCCGAGTACGTCTCCGCGGCGCCCGCCGAGCTGAAGGACGACGTCGAGGCCGTGCTCCCCGACATCGACCCGCTCTCCCACGTCGACGACATCCGCGGCGCGCTCCTCGTGCAGGCCGCCCGCGCCGACTCGGTCGTGCCGCAGCGGGCGCTCCAGGCCGTGATCGACGCGGCACCCGACGACGCGACGGTCGAGTGGTACGCGACCGACCACGCGCTCGACGAGCAGGCGACGCGCGACCGGCTCGCCTGGCTCGGCGAGCAGCTCGGCCTGGGCGACTGAGTGCAGGCCGACGCCCGCGCCGTCGTCCTCGTCGAGGGCCAGAGCGACCGGATCGCGGTCGAGACGCTCGCGGCCGCTGACGGCCGAGACCTCGGCGCGGAGGGCGTGCTCGTCGTGGCGATCGGCGGCGCGCACGCGATCGGCTCGCACCTCGCCGGGTTCGGCCCGCGCTCCGGCCGGCTGGTGGCGGGCCTCTGCGACGCGCGGGAGGAGGACGTCTTCCGCGTGCAGCTCGAGCGCGCGGGGTACGAGACCGGCTCCGACCGGCTGGGGCTCGAGCGGCTCGGCTTCTTCGTCTGCGACGCCGATCTCGAGGACGAGCTGATCCGCGCGCACGGCGCCCAGGCCGTCGAGGCGGTCCTCGCCGCGAACGGCGACCTCCCGGCGTTCCGCACGCTCCAGAAGCAGCCCGCCTGGCGCGGGCAGGCGGTCGAGGCCCAGCTCCGCCGCTTCTTCGGCAGCGGCGGCAGCCGGAAGGCCCGCTACGCGCGGCTGCTCGTCGAGTCGCTCGCCCCCGAGCGCGTCCCCCACCCGCTCCGGGGCGTGCTCGCGCACGTCGGGGCATCTACCCGGCCCGCCGCTCCCTGAACGCCGCGACCGCCTCGGCGTGGTCGACGATCGGCGCCGGGTAGTCGGGCGCCAGCAGCCCCGGCTCCGCGAGGTCGGACCGCGGCACGTCCGCGAGCTCGGGGACGTAGCGCCGCACGTACGCCCCGTCCGGGTCGAGGCGCTTCAGCTGCGCGGTGGGGTTGAAGACGCGGTTGGGTCGCGTGTCGGCGCCCGTCCCCGCGACCCACTGCCAGTTGCCGACGTTCTGCGCGACGTCGCCGTCGAGGAGGAGGTCGAAGAAGTGGCGGGCGCCCTCGCGCCAGTCGATCCCGAGGTCCTTGACGAGGAAGGACGCGACGACGAGCCGCGCCCGGTTGTGCATCCACCCCTCCTCGCGCAGCTGCCGCATGCCGGCGTCGACCAGCGGGTAGCCGGTGCGGCCGTCCTTCCACGCCTCGAGGCGCTGCTCGTCGTCGACCCAGCGGTCGCCGCGCGGGCGGAGGTCGTCGACCTGCGTCCGCGGCAGCGCGTGGAGGAGCTGGGCGTAGAAGTCGCGCCAGCAGAGCTGACGGACGAACGCGTCTGCGCCACGGTCGGCGGCGCGGTTCGCGAGCTCGCGGGCGGAGATGCAGCCGAAGTGGAGGTA
>DASTKY010000038.1:0-4937 GCA_035715495.1 Gaiella sp.
CTGTATCTATCAGGCGAGGCCCAAGGCGTAGGTGAAGGGTCGTACTGCGGTGTTGGGATGAAGAGCCGGATCGCGGAGACGGGTTTCCCCGCGAGGTCGGCGTCAGCGGCCGTGTTCGCACACGGGCCAACTGCGCGGCCGCTCACGGACCGCTACGTCGGCTGGTACTCGTCGCACCCCCGAGGGAGACTGCCCGCGATGGAGAGTGTCACCGCGGGCTGGCACCGCTGGCCGTTCCAGGTCGATCGCGCCTCAACGACAAACGAACAAGCCCCGGTATGCGGGGCTTTTCTGTGAAGCGGATGAAGGGACTCGAACCCTCGACCTTCTGCATGGCAAGCAGACGCTCTAGCCAACTGAGCTACATCCGCGAGGGAGGGAACTATAGCGGCGGTCGCGCGCCGGAACGCCGAGCGCCGCTCGGAGGCGGCGCTCGGCGTTCGACGGCTGAACTGCTGCCCTAGTGCTCGACGGGCTCGCGGGTCGGCTCGACGAGCTCCTCGAAGACGACGCGGAAGTCCACCATCGCCTTGCGGAGGTTCTCGGTCCGCTCCTCGGGCGACTGGCCGTTCGAGTGCACCATGTCGTGCCCGTGGCGGTAGCGCTGCACCGCGCTCGGATGCTCCACCGACATCGCGGCAGTCTGCGCGTCGAGGTCGTCGTTGGGGTAGCCGCGGTCGTCGAGGACGCCTCGGACGATCCGATCCGCCTCGCGGGCCGCGAGCTCGGGGTCGTCGACGAACAGCCGCTCCGCGCGCTCCCAGTCCTCCGTGTAGCGCTCACGCGCCGCCTCCGAGAGCGGCCGGATGTCCATCGACTCGTAGCGCTGCTCGCGCTCGTGCAGGTCTCGCTCGGCCGTGCGGCGCGAGCCCGCCGACTGCACGGTCCGGTCGTACTCCGGCCCGAACCGGTCGCGGAGCCCCGCCGACCGCCTCGAGCGCGACGCCATCATCGCGAGCGCGGCGATCACGACCACCGCGACGACGATCGCGAGAATCACCCATCCGGTCGTGCTCATGCCCAAACCTCCTCGGGGTTCCTTCAGCACCTGATGGGTACCCCGCCGAGGCCTCGGCAAACGCTCAGCCCTCGAAGGCGGCGATCACCTCCTCACCGGCGGCCCGGAGCGCCTGCGCCCGGTTGACCGCGTTGACGACGGCGCGCAGCGAGGCGGTGACGATCGACGGGTGGATCCCGACGCCCCAGACGAGCTCCTCGTCGATGTCGACCTCGACGTAGGCGGCGGCCGTCGCGTCCTCGCCGGCCGACATGGCGTGCTCGTGGTAGTCGCGCACGTCGACCTCCAACCCGAGCCGCTGCTCCAGCCCGTGGACGAGCGCCGCGATCGGGCCGTTCCCCTCTCCCACGATCTCGTCGTCCTCGCCGTCGATCCGCACCCTGGCGGTGAGCCGGTCGCCGTCCTCCGCGCTCTCGTGCGTGTACGAGACGATCGCGTACGGCTCGGTGACGTCGAGGTAGTGCTCGCGGAACGCCCCCATCAGCTCGGCGCCTGTGAGCTCGCCGCCGCGCGCGTCGGTGATCGCCTGCACCTTCCGGGCGAAGTCGACCTGGAGCCCGCGCGGGAGGTCGAGGTGGTGCTCCGCCTTCATCAGGTACGCGACGCCGCCTTTCCCCGACTGCGAGTTGACCCGGATGATCGCCTCGTAGTCGCGGCCCACGTCCTGCGGGTCGATCGGCAGGTACGGCACGTCCCAGACCGCCGCGCCCGCCCGCTCGTGCGCGTCCATCCCCTTCTTGATCGCGTCCTGGTGCGAGCCGGAGAACGCCGTGTAGACGAGCTCGCCGACGTACGGGTGCCGCGGGTGGACGGGCAGCTCGTTGCAGACCTCCACGATCGCGCGGGCCTCGTCGAGCTCGCTCAGGTCGAGGCCCGGGTCGACGCCCTGGGTCAGCAGGTTCAGCGCGAGCGTGATCAGGTCGACGTTCCCCGTCCGCTCGCCGTTGCCGAAGAGGCAGCCCTCGACGCGCTCGGCGCCGGCCATCAGGCCGAGCTCCGCGGTCGCGACCGCAGTGCCGCGGTCGTTGTGGGGATGAACCGAGAGGATCGCGCTGTCGCGGTGCGTGAAGGTGCGGGCGAACCACTCCATCCGGTCCGCGTAGACGTTCGGGGGGAACGCCTCGACGGTCGTCGGCAGGTTGACGATCATCTTCGCGTCGGACGACGGCCCCCACTCCGCGGCGACGGCCTCGCAGATCTCGAGCGCGTAGTCGAGCTCCGTGTGGTGGAAGCTCTCGGGGGAGTACTGGAAGACGATCGCGGCGTCCGTCTGCCCGGCGAGCTCCTTGCACAGCGCGGTTCCTCGCACCGCGAGCTCGGTGATCCCGTCGCGGTCGAGCCGGAAGACGACTCGACGTTGCGTCGTCGACGTCGAGTTGTAGAGGTGGACGATCGCACGCGGGGCGCCCTCGATCGCCTCGTACGTCCGCTCGATCAGCTCGGGACGCGCCTGCGTCAGCACCGCGATCGTGGTGTCGTCGGGGATCAAGCCCTCCTCGACCAGTTCCCGGCAGAAGTCGAAGTCCGTCTTGGAGGCCGACGGGAAGCCGACCTCGATCTCCTTCACGCCGAGCCGGACGAGCAGCTCGAAGAACCGACGCTTCCGCGGGCCGTCCATCGGGTTGACGAGGGCCTGGTTGCCGTCGCGGAGGTCGGTCGAGCACCAGACCGGCGCTCGGTCGAGCACGACGTCCGGCCACGTGCGGTCGGGGAGCTCGACGGTGTCGTAGGGGCGGTACTTGCGGGGATCCATGGGTGGCGTTCTCCTTCGCGGGGGCAGACCTCTCCCGGTGTGTGCGGGAGCACGGCGTGGGTATGTGCGGTCCGCTCTTCCCCTAGCGGGGAAGGAGGAGAAGGCCGAGCGCGAGCAGGCCGAGATCGGCATGCGTGGAGGGGGTGCGCCCGTTCGCCATCGCCGAGACCATACAGGCTCCGCTCGCATACCGTGGCACCGTGCTCGACGCCTCGGCCTTCCGCTCCGCCGCGACCGCGCTCTGCGAGGTCGACCCGGGGCTCGCAGGGATCGTCGACCGCTACGGGCTCCCCGAGTTCTGGGCGCGGGAGCCCGGCCTCGAGACGCTCGTCCTCCTGATCCTCGAGCAGCAGGTCTCGCTCGCCTCCGCGCGGGCCGCGTACGATCGGCTCGCGCAGCGGCTCGGGGGGCTCACGACCGCAGGCATCCTCGCCTCGACGGACGCGGAGCTGCGCGCCGACGGCTTCAGCCGTCAGAAGGCCCGCTACGTCCGCGCGCTCTCGACCGCGGTCGAGGACGGCTCCCTCGACCTCGGGACGCTCGCCACGCTCGACGACGAGGGCGTCCGCGTGGCGCTCGTGGCGCTGCCCGGGATCGGGCCGTGGACGGCGGACGTCTATCTCCTGACGGCCCTGCGCCGCCCGGACGTCTGGCCGGTCGGCGACATCGCCCTCCAGGAGGCGGCGCGCCGCGTGCGGGGCCTCGAGGCGCGGCCGACGCCGCCCGAGCTCGAGGCGTTCGGCGAGGCGTGGCGACCGCATCGCGCGAGCGCCGCCCGGCTCCTCTGGCACCTGTACCTCAGCGAGCCGAAGCGCTAGCCTCGGAGCGTCGAGAAAGGGGCGGTGAGATGGCCTTCGAGGAGCTGAAGGAACGGCACGCGGCGATGTGGGGCTCGGCCCCGTTCGAGCGGATCGCCGACACGCTGGCTGACATGCACCGGGCGATCGTCGCGGCGGTCGACGGTGGGCCGGGCGACCGCTGGCTCGACATCGGGTGCGGGACGGGCGAGCTCGCGTTCATGGCGGTCGAGACGGGCGCCGAGGTGACGGGTGCCGACCTCGCGCCGGTGCTCGTGGAGACCGCGCGGCGCCAGGCCGCCGAGCGCGGCGCCGACGTGACGTTCGAGGTCGCCGACGTCGAGGCGCTCCCGTACGGCGACGAGAGCTTCGACATCGTCACCTCCACCGTCGGTGCGATCTTCGCGCCGAACCACCGCCAGGCGGCCGCGGAGCTGGCCCGCGTCTGCCGGCCGGGGGGTCGGCTGGGGCTGACGGCCTGGTCGTCGGGCGGCGAGGTCGACGAGTTCTTCCAGATCATCGGCAGCTACGCGCCGCCGCCGCCGGAGGGCGCCGGCGTCGCCGTCACCTGGGGCGAGCCGGGCTATGCGGAGTCGCTCCTCGGCGACGCGTTCGACGTGACGGTCACGGAGCACGACACGCCGTGGCGCGCGGAGTCCGCCGACGAGATGTGGAGGGAGATGTCGGAGGCGTTCGGTCCGATCAAGACGCTCCTCGGGGCGCTCCCGCCGGAGCGCGCGCAGGCGTTCGAGGACGACCTGCTCGCGTTCTTCCGCCGGGAGGAGAAGGAGGACGGGATGACGATGTCCCGGCCGTACCTGCTCGTGCTCGGCGTGCGGAAGGGCTAGCTCAGGACGCCGCCGCGTCGAGCGCCTCGTTCACGAGGCGGTCGGCGAGCTCGTTGTGCTCGCGCCGGACGTGCGTGTACGTCACGGTGCCGACCTCGCGCGCGGCCCGCGACGCGTCGAGGAAGAGCTCCTGCAGGTCCTTGTTCTTGACGCGGTACTCGCCCCGCATCTGCTTGACCATCAGCTCCGAGTCGGAGCGGAGCTCGAGCGCGGTCACGCCGAGCTCGGCGGCGCGACGAAGCCCCGCGACGAGCGCGGAGTACTCCGCGACGTTGTTGGTCGCGTGACCGATCGCCTCCCCGCGCGCGTCGAGCACGGTCCCGTCCTCCGCCTCGAGCACGTACGCGTACGCCGCCGGGCCGGGGTTGCCACGGGCGCCTCCGTCCGTCCAGAGGGTCGCCCTCATCGCTCGACCCGCTCGTAGACGTCGAACGCCGGCTCCTCGTAGGGATGCGCGCGCCGCAGTGCCTCCAGGACGGCGTCGAGCTTCTCGGCGGGGACGACCGCCTCCACGCGGTACT
>DASTKY010000039.1:0-4357 GCA_035715495.1 Gaiella sp.
CGCATCAAGAGCCAGGCGAACGAGGACGCGCGGCAGCAGTTCCTCGAGGGCTACGTCCCGCAGGTGCTCGAGCTCGGCCTGACGCTCCCCGACCCGGGGCTCCGCCGCCGGGGCGACGGCGTCTGGGAGTACACCGAGCCCGACTGGGAGCGGCTGCTTGCGGTCGTCTCGGGGCACGGGCCTGCCTCCGCCGAGCGGCTCGCCTTCCGGCGGCTCTCGCGCGCCGAGGTCGAGTGGGTCTCGCGGACGGTGCTCGCCGAGGCGGCGTGACCGTGGTCTACGAGGTGTTCCGGCGCGAGCGCGCCGGAGCCCCGATGCAGCACGCCGGGTCGGTGGCGGCGCCGGACGCGCGCTTCGCCGAGATCTACGCGCGGGAGCAGTACGGCCGCCGCGGCGAGTCCGAGGCGCTCTGGCTCGTGCCGCGCGACGCCGTCCGGGAGGTCGCCGACTTCGTCGACGAGTTCGACCTCAAGTACCGGCGCGTCGACGGCTACTCGATCAAGGAGCGCCTGAAGGAGGCGCGAGAGCGTGCCGGCACGGCCGCGGACTGAGCTCCTCCTCGAGCTCGCCGACGACGAGTTGATCCTCGGCTGGCGGAACTCGGAGTGGACCGGGATCGCGCCCGCCCTCGAGGAGGACGTCGCGTTCTCGTCGATCGCGCAGAACGAGATCGGGCACGCGCGCGCCCTCTACGAGCTCGTCGCGCGGGAGCTCGGGACGGACGCGGACGCGGTCGCGTTCGACCGCCGCCCGGACGAGTACCGCTCCGCGCCGCTCGTCGAGCTGCGGCGGCTCGAGTGGGCGCGGACGATCGCGCGGCACTGGCTCTACGAGACGGCGGACGCGATCCGGCTCGAGGCGCTCCGCGGCTCGGACGACCCGGAGCTGGCGGGGCTCGCGGCGAAGATCGACCGCGAGGAGGTCTACCACCGCATCCACGCCGAGATGTGGCTCGACCGGCTGCTCGCCTCGGACGAGGGCCGCCCCCGGCTGGACGAGGCGCTCACGGAGCTCTGGCCGTACGCGCTCGGCGTGCTCGACGACGAGCTGCGCCCCGAGCTCGTACGCCGGGTCGAGGCGCGCCTCGACCGCGTCATGCCGGACGTCGAGCCGGTGGTCCGCGGCCGGCACGAGGCGGAGCTCGCCGAGCTGCTCGACGAGATGACGTCCGTCCGCCGCTCCGCCCCGACGGGAGCGCGCTGGTGAGCGCGCGAGACGATGCTCGTGTCGAAGTGCCACGAGCGTTGTCCGACCGCGTCTGGGCCGCGCTCGCCGGCATCCCCGACCCCGAGCTCCCGGTGATCTCGATCGTCGACCTCGGCGTCGTGCGCGACGTCCGGGTGGAGGACGGCCGGGTGCACGTCGAGCTCACCCCGACGTTCATGGGGTGCCCGGCCCTCGACGTGATGCGGGCGCGGATGGAGGAGGCGATCCGCGACCTCGGAGCAGAGCCCGACGTCGAGGTCGTGCTCGACGACTCGTGGTCGACCGACCGGATCACGGCCGCCGGGCGGGAGAAGCTGCGCGCGGCCGGCTTCGCGCCGCCGGCGCCGCGCGGGCCGGAGCCGCCGACGCTCGTCCAGCTCGAGCGCGGCCCGTTCCGCTGCCCCTGGTGCGGCTCGACGCGGACGCGGCTCGAGAACGTCTTCGGCCCCACCCCGTGCCGGTCGCTGCGCTACTGCGACGACTGCCGGCAGCCGTTCGAGCAGTTCAAGACGATCTAGCGCAGCAGGAAGCCGTCGCCGAGCGGGTCGTCCGGGTCGAGCTCGAACGACGCACGCCCCGTCCTGAAGGCCGTCCCCTCCACCTCCGTCACGACCGCCGGCCGGCCCGCGACCTCGGTCTCGGCCACCACGCGGCCGCGGAACTCGGAGTCGACGATCGAGCGGTGGCGCAGCTCCTCGCCGGTCGCCAGCCGGCCCTCCTCGTGCAGGAGGGCCAGCCGCGCCGAGGTGCCGCTCCCGCAGGGCGAGCGGTCGACCTCGCCGTCTGCGAACACCGTGACGTTCCGCTGGACGAGCGGGTCGTCTCCCTCGTGCTGCCAGAAGATGACGCCGTACACGTCCCTGAGCTCGGGCTCGCGCGGGTGGACGACAGCGTGGGCCGCCTCGAGGTCGGCCTTGATCCGGCGGCCGAGCTCGACGAGCCGCGGCAGCTCGCCGGGCGCGACGCGGTCCTCGAGGGACGCGTAGAAGGCGCCGCCGAACGCGACGTCGACGTCCCGGCCCGCCGCGCCGAGCCCGCGCGCCCAGACGAAGGACGGCACGTTGCGGAACCGGACGGAGCGCACGCGGCCGGCGTCGACCTGCGCCCACGTCTCGAGACGGCCCGACGGGACGTCGACGACGACGCGGGTCTCGCCCTCGCGCCGCTCGACCACGCCCTCGTCGAGCGCCCAGGTGACGAGCGCGATCGTCCCGTGCCCGCAGGCCGTCGAGTAGCCCTCGTTGTGGAAGAAGACGACGCCGAGGTCGGCGCCGTCGTCGTTCGGCGGGACGACGTGGCAGCCGTACATGTCCGCGTGGCCGCGCGGCTCGTGGACGACGAGCCTGCGGTACGCGTCGAGGTGGTCGCGCGCGAACCGGCGGCGCTCGAGGATGGTGGCCCCCTCGAGCGCCGGCACGCCCGCGGTCAGGATCCGGAACGGCTCGCCGCCCGTGTGGTAGTCGACCGCCTCGACGTTCACGCGTGGGCGCGGTCGCGTCGGCGGGCTACGTGCCGGTGAAGTTCGGCGGGCGCTTCTCGAGGAACGCGCTGACGCCCTCGGTGAAGTCCGCGCTCGCGACGGACTCCTTCTGGAGCCGCGCCTCGAGCGCGAGCTGGGCCTCGAGCCCGGCGTCCCACGCGTGGTCGAAGAGCTGCTTCGTGCGACCGACGGCGGCGGTCGGGCGCGACGCCCAGTCGGCGGCGAGCTCGGCGATCCGTGACTCGAAGTCGGCGGCCGGGATCACCTCGGAGACGAGCCCCCAGTCGAGCGCGTCGGCCGCGGAGAGCCGGGCGTTCGAGGACATCCACTCGAAGGCGCGCGCGAACCCGAGCAGGCGGTGGATGAACCACGTGCCGCCCGCGTCCGGCACGAGGCCGATCCCGATGAAGCCGGGGACGAAGGTCGCCGCGTCCGAGGCGACCCGGAGGTCGCACGCGCAGGCGAACGAGAGGCCCGCGCCCGCGGCGGCGCCGTTGACGGCGGCGATCACGGGCTTCTGCAGGCCGCGGATGAGGCGGACGTTCGGGTGGTACGTCTGCTCGAGCGCCTCGTCGATCGCGCCCGAGACCTCGCCGAACTCCTTCAGGTCCTGCCCGGCGCAGAAGCCCTTGCCCGCGCCCGTGACGACGACGCAGCGCACCGAGGCGTCACCGGCCTCCGTCAGCGCCTCCTGCAGGGCGGCGTGAAGATCGCGGTTGAACGCGTTGTAGACCTCCGGCCGGTTGAACGTGATCGTGAGGACGGCTCCGTCCCGGCTGGTGAGCACCTCGTCTGCCATGAGGGGGAGCCTAACCTCCTCGGCGCGAGTCGAGGAAGGCCTTGATCGCGCCCTGCGCCTCGTCGCCGAGCATCGAGAGCGAGAGCCAGTCGCGCGCGTGGCCGACCGTCTGGTGCCACGCGAGGTCCCGCCAGACGTTGAGCTGCTGCTTCGCGTACCGCGTCGTCTGCGGCAGCTTCCGGACGAGGCTCTCGACCCACTCGTCGACGACGGCGTCGAGCTCCGCGCGCGGCACCGCGCGGTTGACGAGCCCCCACTCCGCCGCCTGCGGCGCGGGGACCTCGTCGCAGAGCAGGACGATCTCGCGCGCGCGTCGGTCGCCGACCATCAGCTGCAGCCACTGCGTCGCCCCGCCCGCCGGCACCGAGCCGTGCTCGAGGCCGACGTGCCGGATGAAGGCGTCGTCGACGATCACCGCGAGGTCGCACGCCATCTGCAGCTCGTTGCCGCCGCCCACCGCAATCCCGTTGATGCGCGCGATCGTCGGCTTGCCGAGCTCACGAAGGCGGTCGTGCATGTCCTTGAAGGCGCCGAACCACTTCCAGTACTCCTGCGGCTTGCCGACGAGCGTCTCCTCCCAGGACCGGAGGTCGGCGCCGACGCAGAACGCCCGGCCCTCGCCCGTGACGACGACGACCCGGATCTCGTCGTCCCACGACGCGTCCTCCGCGGCGCGCGCGATCTCGCGCAGCATCCGGAAGTCGAACGCGTTGAGGACGTCCGGCCGGTTCAGGCGGATCGTCGCCCGCGGGGGCGCCTTCTCGTAGACGATCGCCTCGAAGCCGAGCTCGGCGGGGTCGAGCGGGCTCGGATGGTCCAGCTCGGCCACTACGAGAGCTCCGCGAACTGCACGGTGAAGGGGATGCCCATCG